>JBILUF010000268.1:0-4156 GCA_044371155.1 Bdellovibrionota bacterium | reverse complement strand
GCTGAGTATCTCCACGCTGCCGTAACATCACCCACATCGAGGCATGCCGGTCATCGTCGTCATACCCGCAGCAAAATTTGATCTCTCGCTCCTTTAAACTCCCCCAGCCACGGATAAGTTCCTCTACGTTACTCGACTCCTGGATAAGCCGGCGGGCCTCCTGTGCAGTCTCCGCAGAAAGTGTGTTGCTGTGCTCAGTGAATCGCATAAGGCCCTCCGCTAAGAGCCCACGAAACGAACAAAAAAGGGGCTCCCCTCCTAATCGGCAAAATCGCCAAAAAGTTGCGTCAGCCCCCACTTCCGCTGCAGCCCCCTACTTTTCAGGCCATGGAAGTAGCCCCGCTCCTTACACCCCACCACCCAGGCTCTTGTACAGCCTCGCCAGCGCTGAAAGGTACTGCCGGTAGGTATCAGAGGCATCAAGCTCGGCGCTATACAGGGACCGCTCCACATCGAGCACCTCAAGATACGGGGACACCCCATCGTTGTATCGTGCGCGCGCTAGCTTGGCGGCATTCCTCGATGCTGCAATTTGCTTTAGACGCTGCTCGTTTTCGGCGTGATAGGTCTTAGAATCTATGAGGGCATCGGACACTTCACGCAGGGCGTTTAGCACCGCTCCTTCGTAACGCGCCTTGGCCTGCGCCACCCTAGCCTGTTGCGCCTCGACCCGTGATTTATTCTTGCCCCAATCTAAAAGCGGCGAGAACAAAGACCCTCCCACACTCCACTGCCTTGAATCGGCATCAAAGAGCTCATGGGCTACCGGGGTAGCAAGACCAAGTGTGCCGACGATATCTACCGAAGGAAGTCGCTGTGCCCAGGCCACTCCTTCTTGATACAGCTCAAGCTTTATCTGCTCCTCAAGCGAAAGCAGATCGGGCCGCCGCTCCAGCAAATTCGCAGGCACCCCCGCCGGTAGCGCCGTGCGCATGATATCAAAAAGACTCGCCGGGGCGCGGCGAATACCGCCTGAACTTCTTCCCACCAGCACCAACAGCGCATGCTCAGCATTGCGCTGTCCGCGCTTAATTTTTTCTAAGTTGGCTGCGACATCGGCCTGTTCAAACTGGGCCTGGTTTAGATCAAGCTCAGGAACGATCCCTTTTTGAAGTCTGGCATCAATAAGCTTGGTGGCCTCAGAGCGGTTCTTGAGGGTGCGCTCTGAGATCTCGATTCTTCGGTCTAGGTCCAAAAGAGCGAAATAAACATTGGCGACATCCGCCACGAGTGCTAGCGACACCGCCCGGTGCGCGTATGTGGTGCTCATAAGTGCCGCACGCTGAGCCGCCGTGGCGTTTTGGTACTTCCCCCAGAGGTCAAGCTCATATGAGAGTGCCCCAAAAAGTGAAAAGCTATTTCGCGGGTAAAATCCCGCTCCTAGGTCACCGCGCTGGGCATCCCCTCCCAGATTCACCACTGGGAACTGGTCAGCACGGGTAAATCCAAGCACCGCTTTGGCCTCATCAATCCGGGCCAGGGCCACCTGGAGATCGCGGTTGTTTGAAAGTGCTTCGGTTATCAGGCTCTTCAGATTTTCATCCTTGTAGACCTCCGTCCACGGGGCAAACGCGCTATTTTCGCCCTGCAAGGCTGCCTCGGCATACTCCCCAGGAAGGCCCACCTCTGGACGCTGGTAATCTGGAGCCAGTGAGCAGCCTGAAAGTGCTGCCCCACCTACCACCACCGCAACGAAAAAACGTAACTGCATTATGACCCCGCTTCACTTTTATCTTTCTTGCCGGAGAGCTTTTCCACCACCACAAACAAGGCCGGCACCAAAATCACTCCCAGGATCGTTGCCACAAGCATCCCTGAGAACACCGACATCCCCATCACCTTTCGCCCCTGCGCCCCGGAGCCTGCCGCCAACACCAGCGGCACCACCCCTAAGATAAAGGCGAATGCTGTCATAAGAATCGGCCGAAAGCGCGACTTGGCCGCCTCAAGCGCTGCCTCTACAGCAGGCGTTCCGGCCTGGGCCTTGGCGCGAGCAAACTCAACAATTAAGATTGCATTCTTGGCGGCCAGCCCCACCAAGGTCAAAAGCCCGATCTGAGCAAAGATGTTGTTAAGATAACTCTCCCCGAGCACAGTGCGGGCAATCCAGAGCCCACCCAAGGCACCAAGCACCGCAAAAGGAGTACCAAGCAAAACGCCAAACGGGAGCGACCAGCTTTCATACTGGGCGGCGAGGATCAGGAACACAAACAGCACCCCGAGCATAAACACCCACCCTGAGGCTGGCGCATTTTTCTCCTGGTAAGACATCGCATTCCAGGCATACGACATTCCATCGGGCAGATTTGCCTTGGCTACTTCCTCCAGGGCGCGCAGCGCATCGGCTGAGCTATAGCCAGGTGCCGGAACACCTTGTAACTCTGAAGCCCGGTATAGGTTAAAGCGGTTAGTAAAATCGGGGCCGCGCACCTCACTGGTGGCCAGCAGCGTTGACACCGGCACCATCTGATCGGAGGCGTTTCGAACGTAAAAGAGCTTTAGATCATCAATCTTACTTCGATACGCAGGGTCTGCTTGCACGTACACCTTATAGAGCCGACCAAAACGATTAAAGTCGTTTACGTAGGCACCTCCGAGGAAAGATCCGAGCGTTTGATTGAGATCCGCAAGCGACACCCCTTGCTTTAATGCCTTCTCACGGTCGATGTCGGCATAGATCTGCGGAGATGCCGCGCGATAGACAGTGGCGATTCTTCCGATCTCTGGGCGTTTGCGGGCCGCCTCGATAAACTTCTGGGTTTCAGCCGCAAGATACGCGGGGTCCTGCCCGGTGCGATCCTGCAGCATCATGCTAAACCCTGACCCTGTCCCAAGCCCTGGAATCGCAGGCGGTCCAAAGGCCATCGCTGCAGCGGTGGGAAGTTTTGCAGCGAGCTCCGCGTTAATGCGACGAATTATCCCTTGGGCATGCTCCGGCAACTCGGGGCGAGCCTCCCATGGTTTTAAAGATACGAAGAAAAATGCCGTGTTGGTGCCGTACGCGCTACTTAGCAAGCTAAATCCTGTCACAGTCGACACTGATTCAACGCCAGAGGTGTTTTGAATAATCTCCTCCACCTGCTTTGCAGCTCTATCGGTCTGTTGCAGTGATGAGGCATCAGGAAGCTGCAGATTCGCCAGCACATACCCCTGATCCTCTTCGGGGATAAACCCTTGCGGCAACGCGCGGCCAAAGAATACCACCCCTGCCAGAATCGCTACGAATACCACCGCGGTGCGCAGAATCTTACGGGCAAAAAAACCCGCCACTGAGAGATATCGGGACTGCAGCGCGTCGAACGAGCGATTGAAACCGCCAAACGCTCGCCCCAAAATCCCCGTGGAGGCTGAGTGCGGTTTTAGCAGCATGGCACACAGCGCCGGGCTCAACGTCAGAGCACTGAGCGCCGAGAACAACACCGAGACGGCGATAGTTACCGCAAACTGCTCATAGAACCTGCCAGAGATACCCCCCATGAACACTACCGGGACGAACACGGCCGATAGGATGAGCGCGATCGCCATCACCGGACCAGCCACCTCCTGCATCGCCTTATTCGTGGCCTCGCGCGGAGAGAGCCCATGCTCGATGTGATGTATCACCGCTTCAACAACAACGATCGCATCATCCACGACGATTCCGATCGCAAGCACCAACCCCAAAAGAGAAAGGGTATTGATACCAAACCCCAGCAATGGGAACGCGGCAAAGGTGGCCACTAACGCAACCGGCACTGTTAAAATCGGAATCAACGTCGCGCGCCAGTTTTGAAGGAAGATAAACACCACAATCAAGACAAGAATCACCGCTTCGAATAGGGTGTGCACGATCTCGTCGACTCCGGCGGTAACGGCCTTGGTGGTATCAAGCGAGATCGAATAATCGACATCATCTGGGAACGACTCTTTAAGCTTTGCCATGGTCGAGCGCACTTTTGCAGCCACCTCCAGGGCATTAGAACCCGGGGTCTGATAGATGGCGATGAGCGCGGAGGGCTTACCGTTTATGCGAGCAATCGCGTTATAGTTCTGGGCTCCGAGCTCAACACGGGCTACATCCTTTACCCGCACCAATGACCCATCACCACGAGCCTTGATTACTACCTGCTGAAACTGCTCAGGCGAGGCAAGTCGCCCTTGCAGCCGTAGGGGATAG
>JBILUF010000146.1:0-6626 GCA_044371155.1 Bdellovibrionota bacterium | reverse complement strand
GCCTGGATGGCGCGCACGATATCGGTGACAGTTACTCCCAGGGTCGAGAGTTGTCCGGGGTTGACCCAGATGCGCATGGCATAGTCACTGCCGCCAAATAGATTTACCTGCCCGATGCCGTTAATGCGCGAGAGTTCATCATTGATATTGATCGCGGCATAGTTACTCAAAAAATTTCCATCGAATGTGCCGCGCGGGGAATTAAGCGCCACGAGCATCAGCGGAAAGGAGAGTGACTTTTTCACCGTCACCCCAAGCCGCTTTACCTCCTCCGGAAGCCCGGCCTGGCCTTCGGAGACCCGGTTCTGCACCAGCACGTTTGCAAGGTCTAAGTCAGATCCCACCTCAAACGAGACTCGGATAGAGCTTGAGCCGTCATTGGCGTTAACAGAACGAAGATAGATCGAGTTCTCTACGCCATTTATCTTTTGCTCCAGGGGCGCAGTCACTGACGACTCCACCGACACCGCATCGGCCCCGGTGTAGCTTGCACTCACCTGGATCTCAGGTGGCACCACCTCGGGGTACATGGAAATTGGCAGCTTTGAGAGCGAAACCACTCCAAAAATAACGAGCACGATTGAGATAACGATCGCGACAATGGGGCGGCGGACAAAGAAATTCTCGGGCGCTTGGCCCATGGCGTGGCTACTCATCCTACTACCTCACCGTTACCTTGGTTCCGGTCTTAAGCCGCGCCTGCGCCTCGGGCACTATGCGGTCCCCTTCACCGAGCCCTTCAGTTACCTCAACGTCATCGCCGACTTCACGTCCGACTTTAATAGTGCGCACATCGATCGTGTCATCAGCGGTCACTACGGCAACCTGCTTAATCCCCTGGAGATCGCGGATGGCTTTTTTGGGCACCGCCACGACTCCCGTCACCGTCTCGCCAACCGTGCGAATTTTAGCGAACTGTCCCGCGCGAAGGAGCTTCTGTGGGTTTGGGAATGTTGCTTCTACCGTCAGGGTGCCAGTGGTAGGATCGATCTGCGAATCTACCGAGGCAACCTTGCCTTTCTCTGAATGGATCGAGCCGTCGCTTAGCTCAAGGGTTAAAACAAATGGCGCTGGCTTCTGCCCGTCTTCAGCACTTTTTTGGCGCAGCCTTGAAAAATAGAGGTAATCCCGCTCGGTCACACTGAAGCGCACATTTATAGGATCAAGCTGCGAGATGGTGGTGAGCACCACAGGGTTTGGTGGCCTCCCCACATATTCGCCTGCTTTTGCTTTGGTTAAACCGATAAGCCCTGCAATCGGAGCGGTGACCTTGGTGTAGCCTAGCTCTATATTGGCAGCCTCAAGAGCAGCATTGGCAGCATCGACCGAGCTTTTTGCTACACCCTGCTGCGCCACCGCCGCATCGAGGTCACGCTGACTCACTGCGCGCATCGCGGCAAGTGGCTTCAGTCTGCCAACATCAGCATCTGCCTTTGCAAGTCTGGTCTCGGCCTCGGCCACCTTGGCTTTAGCCTCTGCTACCTTGGCCTGAATCGGGGCAGGGTCAATTGAATAGAGAAGATCGCCTTCTTTAACCTCGGAGCCCTCTTTAAAGTGAACCCCTTGAATTATCCCCTCAACCCGCGCCCGGATCTCGGCGTCAACAGCTCCTTTGGTTTGCCCCACGAACTCGCGCGGCACTGAGAGATCTTTATTTTGCAGCGTTAGGACTGACACCTCTGGGGCGACTTCCTGCTGCTTTGCCCCTTCTTTGCCGCAGCCCACAAGGGTTGCCATGAAAACAACTGCCGCGATCCGATGAACAATCGCTTTCCAACTTCGGGTCATACACCTCCCTGGCACTATTTGATTTTGCGCGCACACCGGGGCACTCACGGCCCATACAGCTCGGATACGGCGCGAGGATAATTACATAACTTTTTCAGGGATTAAAGCCATTTGATGAATGGCCGTAGATCTCTCAAAGCAAGGCAGACTCAACACGTGCCTCCAGGAAGGGAGTCAACTTAACCATGCCCTTACCTCCTACGACAGGAACACCAACTAGCACACCGATTAGGTTCTTTATTTAGCAACGCAACGCCCACTTTCGCAGCGCGCACCAGCTGGGAGAATCTTGGGGCATTCGGGACAGACCATCATGCAACTTCTCTGGTAAGAAGCCGCGGCGCTCATAGCATCATCTACTCTGTCGCGCCGCACCGGCGTGAAGCAGTCGAAGGGACAGTTTAACTGCACGAACGTGCATTCCTCATCGGCCTGACAGGTGGCGTAATCACCCAGCTTACCCCGGATCTCTTGGGAGAGGTCTGCGCATTTTCCGGCCTGCGAGAATCCGACATACTTTACGGCTACCACAAACAGAATGATTCCAAGAATCCAGACTAAAGCTTTCCTCATAGGGGAATCCACCGAAACTTGAGCGCCATCATTGTTGCAGCAAACGATGCTAGCTTTTTCCCCGTTGCGGGCGACGCTTGTGATCAAATCGCATCTGCAAAAACTCAACAACCAGGGCAAACGCCATCGGCAGATAAATATACCCTTTTGGAATCTGCGCCCCAAGCCCCTCGGCGAAAAGGGTCACGCCAATCGACACCAATAATGCGAGGGCCAGGATTTTTAGAGAAGGCCGCGCCTGAACGAATTCAGCAATCGGTTTCGAAAATGACAAGACCGCCACAAACGACACCAACACCGAGGCATAGATCACCGCTAGATGCTCGGTGAGCCCGACTGCTGTAATGACGGCATCAATCGAGAACACGAGGTCGAGCAAAACAATCTGCATCACGATACTTCGAACCGTGGCAGTGCCTCCGCTCCCGGACACCTGCTCATCCAGACCGTACCTCTCGACGACATAGTGCATCTCCTTCACGGCTTTATAGAGAAGAAAAAGCCCCCCGCTGATGAGAATCAGCTCTTTCCCCGTCAAGCCCAAGAGCACTGGGGTGCTAAGCTTTTGAATCCAGCTTGCACCAAAGAGGAATAACAGCCGAAATCCAAGGGCGAGAAAAAGACCGAGCTTACGTGCTCGCTCACGATGCTCCTCAGGTAACCGAGCGATGAGAATCGAGATCAGCAAAATGTTATCTATCCCGAGTACCAGCTCAAGGCCGATGAGCAAGAAGAAGGTAGCCCACACGTTGGGGTCGTAGAGGAATTCCATGCGGCGATGGTATGCGAAAAATCGTTGTAATGCCAGGTGTGACCAATGAGCTTATCTTTACCTGCTGTGAATTCGCGGCTGCCTGCTGGCGCGGTCAGCAAGCAGAGAGACTTTGCCAGGTGCTGCAGCTGCTTGCCTCCAAGGCTGGTCCCCGCACAAACCCACTCATATTGGTCGAGTCGTATACTAGACACCACCTCGGCAGCGAGGGCACTCCTACTCCGACACAGGTTGCCGAGCTCTTTCAAACCCTGCACCGAGCCTCCCCCTTTCGAATCTTTGACCGTCCGGGGTCAGCCCCGCTCCAAAAAACTAGCCCGCGTCACAATACCGCAGCACCCAGGCACTTCTCTCGGAGTAGACTCAAGCTAACGCTAGGAACGTTGGGGCCATCGCAGCCGCAGCTCTCACCCCACCCGGCGCAGCCCCCAGAAATATTCCTAGCGCCAGCAAAACGCCAAAGCCCAGATGCAAACCCGCTGCGGCTGCGAGGTGCCGATTGAGCCTCTCATCGACCGGACCACGCCAGATCTCTTTTGCTAACCGCACCGCTCGAGGGAACAATACCAGCGGGAGCACCATCGCCCAGCTATACGGCGTGGCTACCCAGTAGGTACCGATCAAAAATGGCACGAGTAGCGCCAGTACTATTTCAAGCTTGGCTCCGCGCTCGCCAAGCCTCACTGCCAGGGTGCGTTTATCAGCCTTGAGATCGGTCTCACGGTCGCGCAGGTTATTGATGGCTATCAGCACCACCGCCAGTAGCCCTACCTGTCCACCCGCTACAAATCCGGCAGCCGACCAGCTCCCGGCATACAGGAAAACCATCCCAGTAACAGCAACGATCCCAAAAAAAATCAGCACGAACAGGTCCCCTAATCCGCTATTGGCCAGCGGATACGGCCCGCCTGTGTACGCATAGCCACACACCAAAGAAAGGAGTCCGATTATAAGGATCGGCGTTCCCCCATGCCACACCAGGTATCCGCCCAGGAGCAACGCCACAGCGAAAGACAAGAGCGCGGCTCGAAACACCTGCGCTGGAGTGGCCTCTCCAGACTGCGTAATCCGCTTTGGTCCGCGCCGAGCTTCCGTGTCAGCCCCCTTTTGAAAATCGATTACATCATTGAATAGATTTGTGCCCACCTGGATTGCAGCTGCACAGAGCAGCGCCGCTATAGCGATCTCCCACCGTACCCCAATGTTTGCGGATAACCTCACTCCGAGCACCGAGCCCACCACCACCGGCACCACCGCGGCGGTGAGGGTTTTGGGCCTCGCCGCCCCTATCCATGAACTCCATTGATCACCCACTAACCTCCTCCCATCCGATAGCACGGCTATACATGCTCAAATCTGCCCGCCAGAATAGCGCGTATCAACATATCATGCAGCACCCAGGCCACCCGCCCTAATTCCGCACCAGAGCCACCCCAAAGCCCCCTGCACACACAACTTTTAACCAGCGAGGGCCCTGAAATACTTGGCTTGGCCGAGCCTTTTGGTATTATTCCGGCTCTATGCTGTTGCCCACAAAAACCGTTGCCGCGCTCACCGCATCTCTTTCGACGCTCAGCCTGGCACAAGCTCCGCATCCTTCAACCCCTACCACACCACCAGCTACTGCATCACTAAATACTACATCGCTTCCTGCGACACCCTCACTAGGAACTGCTCCCAGTAATCCGCAGATAGCTTCCACATCCCCGCGCGACTCAGCACGATGGAACGGGCCAGGGACAAGCGAGATCGTCTCAACTCTCGGGTTTATAACGGTGCTCGTTTTACTGGGCCGAATCACCTCCAAAACTGGAGCAAAACCCGCCACCAACCAACCATCATCCAACTCTCACACTGCGACCAAGCCAGGTGAGTTTCCGGCAACAACGCTACTTCGCGATGTGATGCGCTATCTGCGGGGACACCGCACCCCCCGTATCCCTCCAGTGGACCTCCCTACATTCCAAAGGTTCGCGGCTGAGCTAGATTCCTTCAATGAGCTGCATACCAAAGTCAGTGGGCTCTGCTCTGAGAGTGCGGTAGCAAACCGGCACGGACGAGCGGCTGACTTTCCCGAACTACCACACCATGCGGCATTTGCTCGAGGGTGGGGAGCCTTCCTTCAGCAACGTGGATTTATCCTCCACCTCACCCCTCAGGACGCACTGGAGGAAGGCGGGAGTGATACAGGCACTAAAGTGCAGTACAGCCTGGGGATTGATGACTTAGAGCGGGTGGCCGCCGTATTGGAGCAGCTTATTCCGGCATGCTATCCCGACCGACGTCCTACGGCTCTGACAAATCTACTTCGCCACATCGAGGCAAGCTGTGAGGCATTTGCTACTCGCGCCGAGTTCACACCAGGCCTTCTGAAAAACCACCTGTGGATAAAGGATCTGCGTCTTCTGGAAATCTCGCTTGTTCGCGTTGGACGGCACTCAGTCGCGTCAGAGCTGCGCTTTTACGAGCAGTTAATCGCCGAGGCTCCAGATCTTTTTGTGCGCTACACCAACCTACTTCGACTAACTACCAACGAGGAAGTCGGTCGGGCGCGTTTTTGGATCCACCCCAACAACCTCTCTGATGCCTTTTTTACAGCCGAAAAGGCGATTCGCGAAATCCGGCGGACTGCGCCCGTTATAGGCAGCACCATAGAGCGGATACTGGAGCGATTGGGCGACTGTCTCGATCTACTTGCGGTCGATATCGAGCCCCCACAGCAGGACCACGACCAAAAGGATGACGGGGGTGGTGCCGCCGTTGCAGAGCGACCCCGTCCCTATCGCCACTCGGGGTATTCAGGCGAGAGCATTCAAAATTTATACGAGAGGCTGGACTCCCTACGGCGTGCCGATGCCCTCATCTCGGGGAAAGTTCCTCGCATGCCAGAGCTCAGCGATCCACGCTCACCGGGGACAATTTGAGCCCAGCCACTACGGATACTTAGTCGGGATACTTAGCCGGGATACTCAACCGGGATACTCAACCACAGCCAATGATTTCGAAACTACTAATGGTTGGCGGCACGCTGGGTTTGGTGCATGCCGACGATCCCGAGCCTACTTTGCCCTCCCCTGCTCATTCCGGCGCGGCTCAACTTTACTCAGAAGCTCGAGCTTCTCCTCAGCGCCCGACAATAGCGCCCGCAGCCGCTCAATTAACTGCGAGCCCTTTTCATAGGAGTGAATGGCGGTCTCTAGCGGCAGAGCTCCACTTTCAACCTTCTGCACCAACTCATCAAGAAGCTTTAGCCCCTCTTCAAACGAGATGCCCGAGAGTAGCGTCCCTGGATCATCAGCCGTTAAGAGCTCTTTTAGAGTTACAGATTTTGCCATTTTATTCCTCGTTCTCTTACGCTACTTCGCGCGACCAAATCCTACTCCAAAACCGGCGGCCCGCCAACGGCCTCGCGAGGGAAGAGCCCTCGCGAAGCATACATACGGGGCTTTCAATCCGGCACCGTGCGCCCTTTCACCACTGCTGATAATGCGCC
>JBILUF010000344.1:0-3157 GCA_044371155.1 Bdellovibrionota bacterium | reverse complement strand
CGTCTCAAAAGATCTAGCCCCAGGAAAACTTGTGCTGAATGCAGCGACGACAGCAATCAACCAAAACTACCCAAGCAACCTAAACTATAACCGTGGAATGCGTGATGCGGGGGCATTGTCGTTTACCGACCGCTGGAACGTTCATTACTATGGAAAGCAGTACGAGAATGTGGTGCGAGATGGAGGGGTAGCCGACTTTCTTAACGGGCTTCCTAAGCCGGTGTGGATCACTGAATCCGGGATTCAAGGGGTTAACAAGCAGCTTGAATATGCTGAGCGGGTGTGGCCGTTCCTAATGGAGGAGATTCCAAGTATCGAGAGGGTGTATCAGTATCAGTTTACCGATTCAACTGCGCCGGATGTATCATTCGGACTCAGGAATCTTTCGTCAGATTTCCCAGTCTCTGATCTCTATATTTGGCTCCGCGACAGATAGGGCCCGAGCTTTAGTCTGTACTCGAGCACGGGGTGATTAGAAGATGGACAGGCTACGGCCGTGAGCTCCGCCGAACAGATCTCGTTTTTGAATCAACACTGTTTTTGAAAGAAAACTATATCGATTTTCTGGCCTAGAGCCGACCAGAGAATCCATAGAAGGTGGCGCGCCCACACAGATTGTCGCCTGCTGCCTTACGAAGGTCTTGCGCTAACGTTCTGACAACAGCGGCTTTACCCTCCGTACCGGTTGCAACGCTATCGAAGGAGGTTTCTAATTTGTGAGGGCCGTCCGAGAACTGCAGAGCAACCGAGAGCTTTCCGGGGTCAAAGATTGTGCCGCTTGATCCAGGCGGCTTAAATTTTGCCTGCAAATCCTCTACATACCGGCGCACCTGCCAGGCATCAATCTTTATCCGCTCTAGTTGTTCAGGGGAAATAGTGATGATCTTTTGCTCCTTGGCAGCATGCCTACCTCCGGACACTGAGCCGCATTCAAAAAATAGCCGATCCCCTGATAACTTAAACTGCTCAAAGCTTGCCCCGGTCGAGCTGCCGCGGTGGTAATAGAGCGACACACTTTGAAGCGGGATCTCAGTTGCTGCAGGGGCTTGAGGGCTCAAGGAACATGCAGCGGCGCAAAGGGATCCTAGGGCCAGCAAAAAAAAGCGAGTTTGGAACAGTATGTGATGCATCCGGCGATGATAGGAGAAATAGGCAGGCGGGGAAAGATATATGCGGTTTTGGCGTCGCTAGGGGCGTAAATGATTAGGCAGATCGGCACCTTTGTCGTCGATGTTAAAATATCTGAAATTGTTACAGAAAATTTGATTTTGGGGCGCTACTTTCACTTAAGTGTAGGGGCGGATCGTACGATTTAAACCTTGGGAGCGGGGATGACCCTCCATGCACGAGATATCCAGGTGCAGGGCTATAATTGCTTAAATCTTCCTTGGGGCTTGTATGTCAGCGCTAAATGCTCTTGATAGAAATATTCCAATCCTTGTGGTGGATGATTTCGCTACGATGCGCCGTATCGTAAAGACTTGTCTTAAGCAGCTGGGGTTTGAAAATATTACCGAGGCTGAGGATGGCAAGGTGGCGCTTGATAAACTTAATGCCAATGATTTTAAACTCGTCATCTCTGATTGGAATATGCCCAATATGATGGGGATAGATCTGCTACGCTCAGTGCGAGGAGATGAGAAATTAAAGGCCCTGCCTTTTCTAATGGTCACCGCTGAAGCGCAAAAAGAGAACGTGATCGAGGCAGCCAAAGCCGGAGTTTCAAACTACATCGTAAAGCCTTTCACGGCGGATCAGCTTGAGGCTAAGTTGACTGCGATCTTTAACAAGAAGTAGCCTCAGCCTTCTGCAGCCTGTTCATGAATGGGCAGGACACCGATCGTTCGACCGCGCTCATGGTGGCACCATTTATCGATGATGCGTGTGGCTATCTATGTCGAGCCAACGGAATTAAGGGAGAGAGTAGAAAGAAGACTCTCACCAAAGCTGTCACCTCGGTCTTGGGCTTTGAAAGCGCATCCGTGGACCTGGTAGACCAAATGCGCCTGTCCCATGAAAAATGCGAGCTCGTGCAAGCAATCATGAGCAGGTTGGGATCGATCGATGCGCCGTGGTCTAATCTCGGTAATGACTTGAAATCACCTGGTTTTATATCTGCCGGGCTGGCATCTACTAGGGCAAGCCCTTTAGATTTGATTTGATTTAGCTCCTTGGGCCATCATGTCGGCGTTGCGGGTCTCCCCTTCCAACCAAAGAGGTATTCATGCTGAAAGCTGGCGTTCTTCTTCGTTCTGTCCTAGCGCTTGGTACGTTAACATTCGCGGTGTCACTTCTGCCGCAGGTGAGTCATGCGCAGGTACTGTGTGTCAAACGCACTACTAAGGTGAAAAAAGGTACTGCTCCACTTGGCTCACAGATGGTTCTGAGGGAGTCATGCAAAAAAAATGAAGTGGCGGTGTTGAGCGCAGCTCTATTCGTCGGAGCCAAAGGTGAGGCCGGAGCTGTAGGACCTCAGGGCCCCCAAGGGGCCGTAGGTCCAGCAGGTCCAGCCGGCCCACCAGGGCCCGCTGGTTCGCAAGGCCCGGTGGGCCCGCAAGGACCAGCTGGACCACCGGGAGAGATTGCGGCCGGTAGTGTGGGTGCCGCGGAGATCAATCCGTTTGAGGTGCAGCGCCGCATGGTCGCCAGTTGCTCAAGAGGAGTTCCGTTAATTGGGATTGGTGTTGATGGAACTCCAATCTGCGACAATCCGGTCGCGACTATTCCAGGTGCAGTATCATCGCGAATTGGATTAGCGATACGCAGTGATGGTCGACCAGTCATGGCCTTTGATGGTGGTCGGTTGTACGTGTGCGCCGATGCTGAGTGCACTAGTGGCACCACCACCTCGCTTGATCTGGGTCAGGATGTATCGATGGCGCTGCGCAATGATGACCGCCCGGTGCTGTCCATCGGCAATTACTTTCCAACAGGGACTGGCCAGCGGGTAGTGATATGCGGAAATGCGAACTGTACCTCGGGCAACGCCGTACGTTTGATCGATAGCGCCGTTCCCTTCTCGACATTTTCGCAAATTGCCCTTAGCTCATCCAACATCCCATTTGTCGCCTACTACTTGAATACAGATCCGTTTGCCATTCGTTTGTATGCTTGTGCTAATGATACCTGTTCGACTGGCACTGTGCGGAATCCAGTC
>JBILUF010000040.1:0-10817 GCA_044371155.1 Bdellovibrionota bacterium | reverse complement strand
TCCTTTAGGAAAGTTTGGATCGAAACAACGCAGTGCTCTAACCAACTGAGCTACGCGCCTAAATTGCTACCTCAATAGCCCCTCACCTCTACTACATCCGATAGTAATGGTCTAGCGGCACCAATCCCACCTCCAATTCTACCGCTCGTCCTGCATTGGAATAAACTTTGAGGACACTGCGCGTAAAATATCAGGCACTTCCGTGATGTATGGAGTCACAAAGGGTCTTAGGCTGCTGGCTTTAGGACATTAAACCCTTTCAGCACCTCAATAGCCTTGGCAAACTGAGGGTCGCGCTGCTTCCAAGCGTCGAGATCTTCTTTCTCTGGGTCTCGAGCGATGGCTTCTAGGCCTTCTATCGGGGTCTTGTTCATTTTACGCAGAGCATCAGCCGCATCAGGCGATCCCTTCTGGGTTGGATTTTCAATAGCTCCCGGCAGGTCGCCTTCGCGAATCTCCTCCAGAATTCCCTTTGAAGGGGTAGGCGTTGACTCCACCTCTGCGGCGGCACCAGCTCCGTTCAACGTCTGCACCTCGATATCTGGCTTCACGCCTGTCACCTGAATCGAGCGACCACTCTTGGTGTAGTAGAGTGCGGTGGTTAGTGTCAGCGCACCTCCATTTTCAAGGGGCGTAATGGTCTGCACGGATCCCTTACCAAACGACTGGGTGCCCACCACAATCGCACGTGCAGCATCCTGCAGCGCACCAGATACAATCTCGCTTGCAGATGCGGAGCCGCCGTTGATTAGCACCACCATCGGATAATTCGGCTCAGTGCCACGCGCGTGCGCGTAAAACTTCTGGCGTTGATTCTCGATCCGACCATCGGTGTAGACGATCACACCATCGGAGAGGAAGAGATCACTGACCTTAACTGCCTGGGTCAGCAATCCACCCGGATTGTTGCGTAGATCAAGGATAAGACCTTTCAGCTCAGAGGTATCGGACTTACGTTCGATGCTCTTCAAGGCAGCCTTAAGATCATCGAAGGTCTTCTCCATGAACTGGCTTACCCGGATATACCCGATGCCCTCACCAATAAAGCGACTCTTAACGCTTTTCACCTGGATATTATCCCGCACCACAGTGATATCGATGAGGTCTGGGGTTCCTTTCCGGTAAACCGAGAGTACAATCGCGGTCCCTTTTGCCCCGCGCATCCGCTTTACGGCATCGACCAAGGTAAAGTCCTTGGTAAACTTGCCATCAATTTTTACGATCGAATCACCAGACCGCAGCCCAGCACTCTCAGCTGGCGACCCTTCCATCGGCGCCACAACGACTAGCAATCCATCTTTGATAGTGATCTCTATCCCCAGCCCGCCAAACTCACCTTTGGTCTGCACCTGTAGATCTTTATAGAACTCGGGGTCGAGGTAACCACTATGGGGGTCAAGGGTTGTGAGCATCCCCTTTATCGCGCCCTCAACAATTTTTTTGTTATCGACTGGGCGAACATAATCTCGCTGAACGATGGCGAGCACATCAGTGAACACTTTGAGCTCATCGTAGAGGTCAGAGCCAGAGGAATCTTTAGCGCTTACCTCAGCTCCCCTCAGGAAGGATCCGAGAAATACAACCAACGCTACTACCACCGGACCCACTACGAACAGTCGTCGTCTGGCTTTTTGCTGCCAGCGCATCGAAGGATGCTGCATCGAGGAAGGCGACATGTGACGAGCGGCTCTCAAAAATATCTGTGGTATTAGTAAGATAGCAGGAACCTCGGAGAGTTTTCAAGATAGTGCAACGGGCGCTCACTTTTTTTGCCGCAGGAAGGGCTGAGGATTAACAGGTGCGCCGTTCTTTCTGATTTCAAAATAAAAGCTACGCCCGTCTACATCCGCCTCCCCTACCGCTCCGATGGGCTGATTGAGTGCGACCTCTGAGCCCCTCTCCACCTGAGCCGCTGCCAGGCGACCATACAGGGTATAATATCGCTCACCGTGGTCGAGGATGAGAATGTTGCCAAGAACCGGCATTCGGCCAGAGAAGATTACCTTGCCATTGGCGACGGCGCGCACCTCTGCCCCTGCAGCGGCGGCAAACTCCACCCCCTTTGAGGCTCCCGCTATCCCGGTCTTGGTCATTACCTGCTTGCCAAACCCCACCACTAGCCGGCCATCCACCGGAGGGTTCAGGCGCCCCTTAAAAGCGGCCAATCCATCCCCCTTAAAGGGTTCAGGTGCCACAACAGCCGACAGAGCGCTGCGCTTGGAGCTAATTCGGGTTGAAAGCCGGGTCATCTCATCATTGCCGCCGCCAGTAAGACCGGCCAGTACCGTCTCGAATCGCAGCAACTGCGCCCGAAGCTGTGTCACCACCATTTCACGATCGGCAAGCTGCGCCCGAAGCTCTTTCGCCAGCGGCTCCTGCGCTGCCACCTGCTGCGCAATCCGAGCGCGTTTCTGTTTAATCTCTTGCACTACCCGCTCCTGGGTGGTGGTGGCACCAGCAAGCTCAGTGCGTTTCTCTTGGCGCGAACGCTTAAGCTCAGCAAGACTATCCAGGGTGCGCCGGTCAAAGGAGCGCACGGCGGCAAGATAAAACCCTAGATGCGACAAGGAGGGGGAGCTGACCTGCCTAAAAAGATCGGTCAGTGTCTGTCCGGGTGGGTTAACATAGGTAGCACGCAATCGCCGGATTGAAAGCTGCGCTATACGATCACGTTCAGCATCAAGCTCCTGCAGCTCCTCTTCTAACCGCTGCCTCTCGGCGTTTACCGAAGTGAGCTTTTTCGAGAGAGTGCGGTCCTCAGCCCGCAGTTTATCCCCCTCTGTCTTCAGTGCCTGAAGTTTACCATTAACCTCCGAGATCCTGCCCTGCACCTCATCAAGGAGCGAGGACTCTTTCGTGATCTGTCCGTTAATCTGCTCTATCCGCTCCTGCAAGCTGGCAGAGGGATCCTCCTCGGCCCGCGCAGCTATCGGGGAGATACACAGCGTCAGCAGCACAAGGCAGAGGACAGTGCGTGTCAATTATCCTCCTCGAATCGACGCACCGCCAGGAAGCTCCCTACAAACCCCAATAGTGGGCCGAGCAGTAACAGCCCCGCCACGGCCGGCGGCGAAAGAAACGCGAGTTGAATGCCCACCACCTGCGCCAGCTCAGACCCCGCCAACGCACGAGCGATAGCCCCCTGGCCAAGTAGCAAAATTCCTAGCGCCACAACTGAACCCAGCACTCCTTGGGCTACCCCTTCAATCAGGAACGGGGCCCGAATAAACTGCCAGCGCGCCCCCACCAGCCGCATGATCTGGATCTCCTGACGGTGGGAATACAGCGCGAGCCGAATAGTAGTTGCCACCACAAACGCCGTCACCAATCCCATCACTAGGAGTGTCAACGCCCCCCCAAGCCTTACGAGCCTAATAAGCTCAGCAAGCTGCCCGGCTAGATTCTGACTGTACTGTAGCTGCTGCACCTGCGGATTTGCACGGTACGTTAGGGCAAAACGCTCCATCAGATCAGATAACTGCTCGGAATTTGCAAATGACACCTCAAGGGACTGCGGAAGCGGGTTTTGATTTTCGAGCCCGTCGAGCAAAGTGGCGTCCTCACCCAGCGCCGTTTTGAACTCCACCAGCGCATCTTCCTTGGTAATGATCTGTACCGATTGCACCTCGGGACGGGCAGCAATCTCGGTGCGTAGCCGCTGCGCCGCTGCTGGCTCGACCCCGTCATACAAAAATAGCCGCAGGGTAGCCGCCCCGGTAGTGCCCGAGACCCCCGAGGAGATATTCTGGAGCAGCATCACCAACGCCCCAAACAATGCCAACATTATCGAGATAGTGAGGAGCGAGAGGAATGCGGTGAGCGGATTGGCCGCAAAACTTTTCCAGGCCGAGCCGCCAAGCTGCAGAGCCATCTGGTGGGTGGGGATGCTTTGCAGCTTCTGGCTCTCTACCCAGATCCGATCAAGGCCAAAGCGGGTGCTGCCCGGGGCCGAAAACCTACGGATTGGGAGCTCTCCCTCGGTAGCCACCGCGGGTTTGGGATTTGCATTCGATTCAGCGCTCATCGCACCCCCCGTGGCCTAGCGAAATCGCCGATAATCTTCCCTCGGTCGAGCACAATCGTCCTCAGACTCAACGCCTCAATAATGGATAGATCGTGGGTGGCCACCAGCACCGTCACCCCGGCGGCATTGGCCTCCAGCAACAGGTCAAACACTACTCTGGACATCTCGGGGTCAAGATTGCCGGTGGGCTCATCGGCTAAAATGAGACGCGGCTTATGAATAAGGGCACGCGCAATCGCCACCCGCTGCTGCTCTCCGCCTGAGAGAAAGTGCGGATACGCATCGGCTCTATCTTTAAGCCCAATAGCCCCAAGCAACTCCAAAGCCAAGCGACGCCGATCTTTTGGTCCAATGCCCCGCACCTCGAGACCAAATGCAACATTATCAACCACCGTGCGCCGTGGAAGTAGTTTGTAGTCCTGGAAGATGATCCCGATATCGCGGCGCATCTCGGCCACCCCGGCCTGGTCCAGCCGAGCCACGTTGCGCCCCCCGATCACCACCTCACCACTGGTGGCTCGTTCTGCGCCGTACAGCATCTTTAAAAGGGTGCTCTTCCCGGCACCACTGGCCCCCGCCACAAATAGGAAATCCCCCTGCTCAGCTTTAAGCTCAACCCCCTTGAGGGCGTATTGCTGGGGTGGGTAGAGCTTTTCGACGTTATGCAGATGCAGCATCTTAATGTACTTACCAAATCCAGATTTTGGGGGTCAGCCAGGGCTCTTCACGGACCCGAGGAGAATCTACCACACGAAACGCTGTCCTCCCAGACACTGTAAATAGAGGGCGAATCGGTGTTGAGCTTCCTGAACTCTCAGGGATAGAATCCCGGCTCGGGGACTTCGGCGGCGACGATGAGCAGCCGCAGCGGATAGCGCGACTACCCCGATAGTGTATGCCCCCTCTGAAGTGCGATTAGTTATGCGTTGGTCACTTTTAAGTTTTAAGCTCTCAGTATCCCGAAAGCTCGCAGTGTGCCGGAAGCTCGCAGTGTGCCGAAAGCTCGCAGTGTGCCGAAAGCTCGCAGTGTGCCTGGGCGTTTTTGCGCTGCAGGGGTGTTTTCTGTTCGCCGATCGCCCGCAACCAACCGAGCTCGACCTCACTGCCACCGCAGTGCTCGAGCCCGCCTTTCACCCCGACCCAGCGGTGCCGCAACTGTATCGCTCCACCGACGGCACAGCCACTCTTCTAGGCATTCGACACTGCGGACCGCAAGCAGGCGGCCAGGCTATATCGACTAATGCCATATTGGCGCGCACCCGTCAGCTATTCGTGGGATTCTCGGGTGTGCAACTAGAAAAACTTCCTCGGGTGGGCGTTAACGGCACCACCGTTGAACGCGCCACGGTCGCGGCCACACTGGACACAGTCCCAGTACGCGCCGTCACCTACTCATTCATCACCGACTCCTCAGCTTGCCTAGTCGATCTTGTCTTGTGGGCGGCCGAGCCCTCAAGGAAACCAGGCGACACCTCAGCCCCAGGCTCAACTCTTCAGTCGGCACAGCAATCGCTGGAGAATCTCCTCCCTCAACTCATCCCGACGCTGGTGAGGTAGCATGAAGCAGTTTGTCCTCTCTATCCTGGAATCATTCGGCAGATATTTTCGGCTACTCCTTGATATCGGAAAAGATATAGGCCAGCGCGGCATTGAGCCGCGCGAGGTGACCCGTCAGATCGTTAAAATTGGGCTTAATTCCCTGCCGATTGTCGTACTCACCGCGATCTTTACCGGCATGGTGCTGGCACTCCAAACCGCCTATGGCCTCAATCGTTTCGGGGCGAAAAATTACGTGGGGAATGTCACCTCGCTGGCGATGATTCGGGAGCTGGGGCCAGTGCTTACGGCCTTAATGCTATGTGGACGGGTCGGAGCCGGAATTGCGGCGGAAATCGCCTCGATGGTGGTCACAGAGCAGGTCGATGCAATTCGCGCACTCGGGGCTAATCCAATTCGTAAGCTCGTGACCCCAAAGGTTATCGCTGCGGCGATTGTGACACCTCTACTGGTGAGCTTGGCCAATGTGGTCGGTACCTACGGGGGCTTACTAGTGTCGGTCTATGACCTCAACCTCACGGCACACTCCTACTTTCACTCGGTGCTGTATACGGTGGTGATCCGCGATGTCATCGATGCCCTTATAAAGAGCTTTGTTTTCGGATTTCTCGTGGTAAGTCTTGCATGCTACCGAGGGCTACAAGCCTCCGGTGGCACAGAGGGCGTTGGCGCCGCCACCACATCAGCAGTCGTGACTGGATCTATAGTGATCCTAATCTCGGACTTTTTTATCACCAAACTTCTTATCATCCTCTCATAAGGAGTTTGCCGCCGTGAATCACCCACACACCAACAACAGCACCGCCCCGGAGGGCACCCCAGCAATTGAGCTAGAGCACATCGGCCTTGCGTTCGGCAAAAACGTGGTGCATCGGGATATCTGCCTCTCTGTTATGCCAGGCGAAGGGGTAACCATCCTTGGGCCAAGCGGCACCGGCAAGACCTTGATCTTAAAAATGATCGCTGGACTGCTCAAGCCCACCCATGGCTCGGTGAAGGTGTTTGGCCGAGCGATTGTGGGACTCGATGAGGATGATCTCACTGAGGTGCGCGCTGATATCGGGATGCTTTTCCAGGGTGCGGCACTGTTTGACTCTCTTACTGTGTATGAAAATATCAGCTATCCACTGATTGAGGCAGGCGAACGGCGCACCGAAATACTGCGAGCGGAGGTAGCAAGGCTGTTGCAGGTGATAGCCCTGCCAGGCATCGAAGAGAAATATCCCCCTGAACTTTCGGGGGGACAGAAAAAACGAGTCGCGCTCGCCAGAGCGCTGGCTCGTCGGCCGCGTATCTTGTTATTTGATGAGCCCACTACCGGCCTTGACCCCTCGGCGACAAAGCTCATCGATGATCTGATAGTGCAGTTACGCCAGGAGATGGGAGTCACCACGATGGCAGTAACCCATGATATCGAGAGTGCGCGGCGGATAAGCAACCGCTGGGTGCTTATCAACAAAGGGCGGGTGCTTGCCGATGGACCCACCCAAGAGGTATCACAGCATAGTCAAGATGTGCAGCGGTTCATCTCTGGAAGATGGGTCGAAGGAGAATAATGACAATGGCAGTCAAAGGTCGAACAGACATCCTAGCGGGGCTTTTTTTGGTGGTATCACTGACGGTGCTTGCGCTGAGCATCTGGGTGCTGGGCTCAGAGCGCCAGATCTTTAGACGCCAAACCCCTTTCAAGGTGAGCTTTAAGGATGTCAAAGGACTGAGCGAGGGTGCACCGGTGCGACTTGGTGGCATCACGATCGGCCGGGTATCGAAGATCGGCTTCTCCAACACGCTCTCTGACCCACGGGTGCACGTGACAATCCTGATCAACGAGGATTACCTCGAGCGGGTGCGACAGGACTCAGAGGTGACGATTGAGACTCAGGGGTTGCTCGGAGATAAATTCCTGAGCGTCTCGTATGGCTCCAAGATAGGTGAGGTGCCAGCAGGCTCTGAGCTTAAAGGGGTGGACGCAGGCGATATCTCAGGGATTATCAACCGGGCCCAAACTATCGTTGAAAATACGGTGGATGTTTCTGAGAACTTTAAGAAGCTAGTGGGCGAGCTTCGCACTGAATCCCTAAAGGAGGTCACAAGTGCATTCAAGAACGCCTCTGACCTACTGAAGCAAATTAAGGAAGGTGACGGCCTTATCAATCAGCTGATCTACTCCAAGAAAGATGGTCAGGTGATTCTGAACAATCTTAAGGATACCTCAAAGGGGCTTAAGGATATCACTGACGGAATCAAAAACGGCTCAGGAATCCTCCATACTCTGGTCTATGGCTCAGATGGTGAGCAGACGGTGAAGGCACTTCAGGGGGCCTTTACCAAGATTGGTGATGCTTCCAAGCAGCTAGGCGATACCCTTGAGGATGCCAAAAAAGGCAGTGGCGTGCTGCACACATTGTTGTACTCCACCAACTCGGCGCATGATTACGACCAGCTAGTCAAAAAACTACATGACACCGCTGACAACCTAAAAAATGCCACCGATGCTTTGGCAAAAGGCTCTGGCACCCTTGGGGCGCTGCTGTTTGATGCGAAGGTGTATGACAATATGGTTGAGGTCACTGATGAAGCCAAACGGAGCTACCTGCTACGCTCATTGATTCGAAAATCGCTCTCCGAAAGGGAGAAGGAACAAGCTGCTGGAAAGGATAATTAAGAGCGTCCTCTACCCCATGCAAAGGCCAGGGGCACTCGTTGAAAGGCAAAGGCCAGGCCTCATAACAACGGATTGATATGAACAATCTCCCTCCCCTCACCTCGCCCAACGGTGGAATCCCATCGGGAATCGAGCCTCCGCGCACAAAAAGAAGCGGTGGTTGCGTTAAGGGCTGCTTTTTTTCCCTACTACTTTGCATCGTAGTCTGTGCTGCCGGCGCCTACCTGGTGATGCAGTATGCCGGCCCGCTGCTCAGCCGAGGGTCCTCGGCGTTGCTCGATAAGCTCACCACCGAGGTGATCACCCAGATACCTCTACCTCCGGCTGAGCGAGCCCGACTGGAGGCAGAGCTACGTCGATTTGCCGCCGATGTGCGTGCCGGAAAGGTGGGACTCACGGAGCTAGCGCGGATTACAGAGGGCTTTACCTCTGGCTCCTTTCTGCCGCAGCTACTCGGATCGTCTTTTAAGGATAAGTATCTAAAGGGCTCGAGCCTTTCAGCCGCCGAGAAAGCGGCCGGTGATGTGGTGGTGCAGAAGTTTATCACTGGAATCGCGCAGAGCCGGATCTCGAAAGAGGATGCAAACGCTATCTTAAAGGTACTCTCGGCAACCGGTGCCACTGAAGATCTAAAGAACCTTCAGGTTAAACAGAGCCTCACCGACACCGAGATCCGCCAGCTGCTCACACAGATGGAGCGTGCCGCCCGTGCAGCAGGTATTAGCGGCGCCACTCCCAACACCGATCTGGCTGGGGAGCTTCGTAAGGCGCTAACTAACGGGAAGGAAGCGCAATAAACAGTATGGCACGACGAGAATTTGATCCTGATGCGCCCTACAAGGCACTTGAGTTTACCCTTAAGCGATATCCCGACCTTGTTCCAACGCAGGGGCAGATAGTCCTGTTACACCCGCGAGCGCATGCGATACTTAAGGTCTTTGATCCAGCGCGCACCATCTGCTTGACCCCTGAGCGCCGCGATGTCGAGCGGCTCGAACAACGCGGATACCGCTGTGTCACCTCGGTTACCCCGCACACAGCGCTGCCCCGCGGGGAGTGCGCGCTATGCCTCGTATTTCCAGGAGAATCCAAGGACGAGGCGCTGTATCTGCTAGCACTTGGGGCATCAACCCTGTGCGCGGGCGGGCGGCTAATCGTTGCGATGTCGAATGATCTGGGTGCTGCGCGGTATGAGGATCGGGTTGGTGAGCTGCTCGGTGCCGTTGACTCACAGAGCAAGCACCACTGTCGAGTCTTCTGGGGCACAAAGGGCCCGGAGGTAGCAGCCTGTAGCGCCGACTGGCTTGCGTCAGGGGAGCTCCGCACTATCACTGGCTCCACCCTCAAAACCCTCCCCGGCCTCTTTAGTTGGAACAAGATAGACCAGGGGTCTAAGCTCTTGGGGCAACACCTGCCAGCTCTAACTGGGAAGGTAGCGGACCTAGGATGTGGGTATGGGTATCTATCTGTAGAGGCGTTATCGCGTTCTGCCGAGATAGCAGAGCTGGCCCTGTTTGACTCCGACTACCGCGCGATTGAGACCAGTCGTCTGAACTTAGCCCCGTTGACTAGTCGCACTCCCCGCATCACCTTTCACTGGGAAGATATCCAATCCGAGCCCTCAGTCGCAGGATTTGATTTTATCGTTATGAATCCGCCCTTTCACGAGTATGGCACGCTGCGAGTGGAGCTGGGGCGGAGGTTTTTTGCCACGGCAGCGCAGATGCTACGCCCCGGTGGCACCCTCTTTGCGGTGGTCAATCGGCATCTACCGTATGACGAGACGCTGTGGGGATTATTCCCCACCGTTGAGGAGGTGGTAGTAGCCAACGGTTATCGGGTGATACGGGCGAAGGTGGGGTGAGTATCTCAATACCCCGTCTGCGAGACAATCCGCTCCAGGAATTCACGTGGATACATCGGCGGGCTCTCTTCGAGCGCCTGGTGAAAGATAACCGTTGAGGGGGTGAGCCCAGGCAAGGAATTGGCCTCAATTACGAGGATCTCACCGGTTGAGATATTCAAAAACGCATCGATGCGAGCGTACCCTCCTATCTCAAGCACCTTAGCCACCATCTCGATCCGTCGCTTGGCTTCTGCACACACCTCTGCCGATACGAACTCCTCCGGCGGTGGGGTGATGTTTACCCCTGTGCCGCCCTGAAACTTCTCCTCTACCGTGAGCACATCGCCCGAGGCTACCGTGATGCTGGGATTCATGGCATGCATCTTCCCTTCCTGCCCCACCACTCCGACGGTAATCTCGATCCAACCGGTGCGGTGCTCCCACTTAAGCTGATTGGCAACCACCTGCACCCGATCGGTTTCAATAAATCGCTCCACCAGTAGCGCCTCGGGCCGCGCCAGCGGCATCTCGATAATGTCGCCCTGGCCGGTCAGAGTACCTGCTGGGATACGGGGCATGCCTTGCTGCACAGAGGCTAGATAGCGTTTGAGATCCTTTTCAGAGAAAAGTCGCGCTACTCCTGCCGAGCATCCATCCCCCACAGGCTTTACGATATAGGAATCTCCACCCACCCCCGCACAGATCTCGCGCCACAGCGTGGCCGT
>JBILUF010000404.1:0-3182 GCA_044371155.1 Bdellovibrionota bacterium | reverse complement strand
CCCATTGCATGGATAGTGAGATGCCCATTGAGAAGGCCATCCCAAGCCCCTTCCACAACATCACATCCCAAGATTCGCGGCACGCACGGTGATGAGGTGTTTGTAGGCATCCTTCGTTGATTCCTTCAAGAAGCTCGCATCAAGCATTTTCAGCCAAGCTGGGATGGATCGCTGCATCTTCGCAAAGATCCGTGCGATCTGTGGCTGCTGGAGTTGCGATGAAGCCATTGCAGCTTCGACGTTGCGTCGAGTGATGTTCTTGCGCTTCCCATGTAACGCGAGAGCGAGTTGCTCATCATCGGCTGGGTTGACGAGTGCTGTGTTGACAAGATCATATGCAGGCGAGAGCGTCATACCGACGCCCGGGGTCTCAAGCAACGAGAAGTTCTTAAGGTGCATATCTGCGTTACCAGTGAGAAGGGCAAAAAGGACTACCTCATAAAAGTTTACGATGTCGAGTCCGGGAGAAGCAGAGTACCGACGAATCGTTGATGCTACCTGTTCGTGGCTACCTCTATACTTATGCTCCGTCATCCTACCCGTAAGCTGACACATGTCTTCCATCGCCAACTTCCCACGGTGGGTGCGATCAACACGCGAAGTGATAAAGGCGAGATTGCCCGATGCCATCCGAATCAGACTGTGCGGCACGGTCGCGATCGCACTGAGTTGTGCGAGATGCATGGTAACATCCTCAATCTGCGGCAACTCAGGATACCGTTCCGAGGGTGTTTTTATGATGTAGTCGCCCCATACCCCCACGATCGTGAATCGCTGGTGCCCAGTTTCGCCAGCGACTCGTGGTACATGGAGTGAGAGTTTTTGCTGTACGCCCGTCACAACGGAATGATTCTGGATGACGGTTGTGGCCAGTTGCGTAAGATCATCTTCCGCGAATGGGAGCTCCACTGCCCGATCGACGCCAAACATCTTCTTCGCACACGACGGATGCATGTCAACAGCATCTACCGGAAGGGGGCGATAGCAACACAAACACGCATTCATGATTGTGTCTCCGGTAGTTCCTCCACGCCGACATCGCCGATACAATCGCGACAACACGCAAGGAGCAATCCCATGCGATCGCGCGGATTGATCTTCCAGTTGAGCTCGGCGATGTTAAGTAACCATCCCTCCGGAATGAGACCGTCGAAGAACGGAAACAAGTCACGCTCCGATCGATATGGTTCACGACGAACCGGCAACGTTAAACTCACCGGCTGCGCAGTCGGTTGTTCAGCGTATGATTGATCATACACGAACTCATAGCCGTGCTCATCTTCGATAAGCAGGCCCGCCTTGATACCCTTCACGGTGATGATTGCACGACGCATCATGTGGTGCTCCTTACTCCTCTTCGCGCTTGCTTGGTACAGCTCCAACTTCGTAGCCGAAGAGCCAGAGCACTTGATTGACCTTATCCAGACGAAGCGTTTCCTTCCCTTGCTCCAATTCACGAACGAATCGAAGTCCAACGCCGGCCTTCTCGGCAAGCTCCGGTTGCGTTAATCGCACGGCTTTACGTCGCTGTTTCACGAATGTGGCAATGTCCATGTCAATACCCTTTCGGGTACGAATATACACAACGCTCGGTAGATTATACCTTATCGGGTGTAACAGATACATCGATCTCGCTAATTGCACCCGTTCGGGTACAAAAAACATTTCATAGAGGTTGCGTGCTTGCAGCGCCAGGCAGTACGAACTTGGGATTACTTCGAAGTACCTCCATGGTGGCTTCGGAGAGCTTGCTGTTGTCGCTCATACCTGTTAGAAAGACTGAGCCCTTGTGTTTGGACAGCGCAATTGCTGCTTCTTCGGTGATGCTTGTAAGGTTGTCAAGAAACAGTTCGCCGACGTGACTCGACAGAGATGAAGCGGCATTTGAGGATAGGGACGTCAGCCCGTCTAGGCTGAGATCATAACATGATTGAGCGAGCACGTTGATGACATCGTCGCTGAGTGTTGGGGTACATAACATTAACCCGCACCCTACCTTCGATAGGTGTCGGGCAACTCCAACGTCAACCTCCACGTCCTTGCCAAGAAGCAGGTTGCCAGGCAGGCGAGACAATGCTTCGGCAACTTCCTCAGTGATCGATTGTAAGCCATGAAACTGAAGGTCGCCTTTGTGTTGCGCCAAGATGAGCGCTTCCTCAACGTGCAACTCCTCCACGTAGGGAAGCTGAATGATTCCGCGACCCTTCATCAGCTCTAGAAGCAATCGCACAGAATCGGTGTTAAGGGTCTTCAGGTAGCGGATGTCAATGAACCCCTCGTGCTTATGCAATGCACGCGCTACTGCCGGCTCCAGTGACTCAAGAGCTGGAAATCGTAGAACACCTTGATGCCGAGCAAGGATATGCGCCTCTGCTTCGTTCAACTGTGTCAGATTGGTGAACGTGATGGCGTCCGTGAATTCAGCAGCAGCCTCGGCTACATCTGCTGAAAGGACTTCTACTTCTTCGTATGGGAATGAGGATGATTGCAACACAGGCTCCTGCTGTTTACCGCTTTTCCCACGTGTAGTATTCCCTGTCTGCCTCAGCGTAATGGGCGATGCCGAAGTGACCATTACGCGCGGTGACAGCGTAGATCGGGGACTGGAGTTTAAGTGAGTCAACGATTGACTGCGGAGTGAGATCCTGCGGAGTAAATGATCCCAAGCCATACTCCGAATTTGTGGTCGGATCATAGATGCGGTACGATACGGGCTCGGCTACGCCAATGGCATAGGCAAGCTGGACCTTTACCCGTTGGGCATTAGGGTTTTGTGATAGTGTGTGCAGCGCAAGATGACGTGCCATGTATGCCGCACTGCGATCAACCTTGCTTGGGTCTTTACCGGAGAATGCCCCGCCCCCTATCTCGCAGTCTGCACCATACTGATCAACGACGATCTTGCGTCCGGTGAGCCCGCAGTCGGAGACAGGTCCACCAATGTTCCATGTGCCTGCGGGATTGATCAAAATGCGCGGTTCGCTCGCAAACAGGGCCTGTATGTGCTCTGGCTGACGCGCAACGATTGGCTTAATGACTTCCTCGCGGACAAGTTCCTCAACGTCGCTCAGAGATAGCGACTCGGCATGACACGTCGAGAGAAGTATGCTATCAACCTTTACTGCGCGTGTGCCATCGTACACAAGCGATACTTGCGACTTCATGTCGGGTCGCAAGGCATG
>JBILUF010000342.1:0-3199 GCA_044371155.1 Bdellovibrionota bacterium | reverse complement strand
GACTTTCATCATCTATGCCGATTGAGTGTCCGTCGCGTAGGGTGAGATTGAGCGATATCTCGCGATTGAGAATCTCAGAGATTCCAAACCGCACATCGATCCGTTTAAACCACAGGGCAGGCTTCCCGTTTGACTCGATGCGCGGCCCACGAGCGGTGGCAGATAAGGTTAGTAGCGAAACGTCGACTGAGTCGACTCCAAAGGTATAGCCGCCTGCGTTCTTGGCCTCATCCTCGAGGGTTTCCACCAAGACTCGGGCGATGTACCCCTGAGCTGCGTCGATGCCGAGTCCAATCAGAATGCCCAGGGCAAGAGAGAAGAGAATGAATATCCCCCCGACTTTTTTCATATGCTCACCCGCGAGCAGATCGCCAGTGAGGAGCACCAGTCAGAGTTAGTCACGAAGCCGTTCCTAAGAGTCATCGCTGCGAAAATTGTAAGCGCCGGGTAAAGTTCACCTATGCACCGGCCGAGCAGGGGCCGCCGCGCTATGCGGGGCTGTGCGCCGTTTCGGTTTCAGCGGCCCGAGATACCTCTGAGTTTTCCGCTACCGGTGCCTCAACCGTGTGCTTCCATGCATGGTAGGAGCTTCGCACGAGAGGGCCAGACTCGACAAACTTAAATCCACGCGCCAGCCCCTCTAGCTCGTACTCTTTAAACTGCTCAGGAGTAATGAATGTTCGCACGGGGAGCTGTTTGGCGGTGGGCCGTAAATACTGGCCGATAGTCATGATATCAATCCCCACGGCGCGGAGGTCGTCCATGAGCCGCAGCACCTCATCTTTGGTCTCGCCAAGCCCCACCATGATGCCGGATTTAGTGAGCACCTTTGGGTCGATCTCTTTGGCCCACTTGTGGATTGAGAGAGAGCGGATATATCCGGCCCCTGGGCGCACTTTGCGATACAAACGCGGAACGGTCTCAACGTTGTGGTTGAGGACATCGACTCTTGCCGCCAATATTGTCTCAAGGTCCTCGCGGGAGCCCTGTAGATCTGGAATCAGAAGCTCCACTTTACAGCCGGGATTGTGGGCGTGTATCGCAGTAACAGTCTTGGCAAAGTGCGCAGCGCCATTGTCCCGAGAATCGTCGCGGTCAACCGAGGTGACCACCACATGTTGCAGCCGTAGCTCTTTGACTGCGATTGCAACACGCTCCGGCTCAAATGGATCGAGCGGGAGTAGGGTATTCTCCTGGCCTGGAATCGAGGTGCCTTTTCGCACCGAGCAGAAATGGCACTTGCGGGTGCACAGATCACCCATGATCATAAACGTAGCGGTGTGATGTGACCAGCACTCGCCAATATTTGGGCAGTGTGCTTCCTCGCAGACGGTGTGCAATTTAAGGTCTTTGACGATCTTGAGAGTTTCAAGGTACTGCGGCGAGCCTGGGGCTTTGACCTTCAGCCAGGGTGGTTTCACTAGTCGCTCTTTAGTGCGCGGAAGCTCTCCTGTCATACTGCCCTTTTTAGAATCGACTCGTTACCTCGTACAAAATCCCTCAGAGAGATCTCCTGGTGTAAAGCACTCCTAGAGCAACAATAACGCAGGGGTCTCAAGTGCTGCTTTAAAGTGCTTGAGGAATGTCGCTGCCATAAGCCCGTCAATAATCCGGTGATCAACCGAGATGGTTGCTTTCATCATAAGCCCCACCGATAGCTGGCCGTTTTTCACTATGGGTTGTTCCAGCGCCGAACTCACTGCCAGCACCGAGCCCTGGCCAGGGTTTATGATGGCGGTGAAGTTCTCAACATCATACATCCCCATGTTGGAGACGCTAAAGGTGCCGCCAGTCAGATCCGCGGCGCTTGGTCGTCCGGCACGAGCCCGTTCCACAGCGGCGCGCGCCTCGAACACTAGATCCTTAAGCTGCAGCTTGTCGGCATCCTTGACCACCGGGATTAACAGTCCATCATCGATAGCGGTGATGATGCCTACGTTGATTGAATCCGGGGTGAAAATCTGCCCATCACGCACGGTGCGATTCACCCGCGGCTCATTGGCGATACCGTAGGCTACGGCCTTAATCACAAGGTGATTAAGGCTGATGCCTTTAAACTCAGGGCGCTCTTTGAGCACTGCATAGAGTGATTTTGCTGCCGACATCTCAATTGAGGTGGTGACATAAAAGTGCGGCGACTGCGTGACGCTCTCTTGCATGCGGCGTGCGATTACCTCACGCATCTTACTCATCGGTGTCATTGTGCCCGTAAGTGGGCCGCCTTCAGAGCGGGCAGGGGCCGGCTGCTGCGGGTGGTACTGCGGCGCGGCCGCGGCGCCGCCGTGCATTACACTTAGCTGCGGAGCTGCGCCATTGGCCTGCTCGATGTCGCGCTTTACGATGCGTCCCTCTGGGCCCGAGCCACGCACGGCGGAGAGGTCGATGTTACGCTCCTCAGCCATCTTGCGAGCAAGCGGCGAAGCTTTGATGCGCTCGCCTTCTGACATACGCGCAGCCGGAATCGGCATTGAGCGCGGGGCGGTGTAGTTAGAGGCTATTGATGCAGGAGCTGCCACCACTGGTGCTGAAGGCCTTGGAGGCGGCGCTGAAACCGGTGCGTGCTGCACTGCGGCGGGCTGCACTGCTGGGGGGGTCGCAGCTGCAACTGGCGCAGCGACCTGTTCCCCGGGTTGTCCGATTACGGCGATAGCATCACCGACCTTACCCATAGTGCCTGCAGGCACTAAAATTTTAAGCAGCGTCCCCTGTTGGAACGACTCAATTTCAAGATTAGCTTTCTCGGTTTCAACCTCGGCTAGAATGTCGCCGCGTTTTACAGTGTCCCCCTCATTTTTCTTCCAGGAAAGAATCTTCCCTGAGCTCATAGTGTCGCTAAGTTGGGGCATCTTAATTTCGGTTGCCATACGGGTGCCTAAGCGTTTGATTTCTCTTAACTAAGTAGTCTGCAGTTGCAGCGGGCGGCTTAAAAAGCGTAGCCGAACCAGGATGATAGACCAGCTATTCCGGTTTTTCAAATCGGGCCATTCAGCCCATCGGGGGGGTGCCGCGGGACCATCTTGGTCGCAAGTGCGCGAGGAGTGCGAGCGTCTTGCGAGGAGCGCGACCATCTTGCGTGGAGCGCGGGCGTCTTGCGTGGAGCGCGGGCGTCCCGCCCGCAATTGTTCGCAGTGCTGATCCTTCGCGACCAAGTTGGTGGTGCTCGCCCATCACCGTATTTTAAGCTGCATGTTTCACCTGC
>JBILUF010000343.1:0-3199 GCA_044371155.1 Bdellovibrionota bacterium | reverse complement strand
TCGCAGCATCGGGCGGAATTCTCCAGCTTAAGAAACTGGAGGTGGTGAATAACAACCTCGCCAACTCCAGCACCACCGGGTTCAAGCGCGAGTTGATCCTTGGGAGCAAAATGGAGTTCGATCAGACCTTAGCAGCACAGCTTGCTAAGGATGACCAATACGCTAAAGCCGACCATGAACGCACCCCTGGTGCCGCCGCTGTCCGTACAGTTACAGATTTCTCGCCGGGCCCGATTGAGAATACGGGGAATCCATTTGATATCGCGTTACGCAATCCCAAGGACTTCTTTGTCATTCAAACTGCCAAAGGCAATGAGTATACCCGTGCGGGTGACTTTACGCTCAGCGCCGAGGGCAGGCTTGTGACCAAAGACGGGGCGACGGTCTTAGGGGATGGTGGTGAGATCTCGATTACCGGGCCTAATGTGGCGATCGAGCCAAATGGTCTGATTCGGGTGAATGGACAGCCCACTGCACGGGTGCAGGTTGCTCGGATCGCCGACACTACCCAGCTTGAGAGGGTAGGCAATAACCGTTTCCGGCTGCAAGGTGGGGCTACTCCCGAGACCGTGACTCCTGACCTTGTGCCGCAGGCGCTTGAAAAGTCGAACGTTAGTGCCATCACGGGAGTTATCGATCTCATTACATCGCAGCGTGGATTTGAGATGTACACCAAATCGGCTGAGACAATTGACCAGATGAACCAAGCCGCAATTACACAGATCGGACGAAGATAAGATTGAGATAAGGAACTACTACTATGATTCGAGCTCTGTACACCGCCGCCACCGGCATGAATGCCCAGGAGACGAATATCAACGTCATCTCCAACAACCTTGCTAACGTCAACACGACCGGCTTTAAGAAGGGTCGAGCCGATTTCCAGGATCTGATGTACCAGTATCTGCTGGAGCCCGGAGCGCAGACCTCACAGAGCACACAAAGCCCCACCGGTATTCAGATAGGCTTGGGTGTAAAGACCGCCTCGGTAGGAAAGGTGTTTCAGCAAGGCGATCTCTCCTCCACCAGTAACCCGCTGGATGTTGCAATCCAGGGTGATGGATTTTTCACCGTATTACTCCCGGATGGCACTAATGCCTATTCACGCGCTGGAAATTTTCAGGTCAATAGTGAAGGGAAGATGGTGACCTCGGATGGCTACGAGATAGTTGGGGCCAGTACGATTCCGAACAATGCCCAAGCGATAACAATCGCTGAGGATGGAATGATCTCGGTGCGCGTTCCGGGCAGTGCAGCAGCACAGACAGCAGGACAGCTCCAGGCCTCGCGGTTCCCCAATAATGCAGGACTTCGAGCGATCGGGCGCAACCTATTCCAGGAATCTGATGCCTCCGGGTCACCGGTATCTGGGGTGTTTAGCAAGGATGGATTCGGGCGTCTCCAGCAGGGATTTCTTGAGACGAGTAACGTGAGCGTGGTTGAGCAGGTTGTTAACATGATTAGCGCTCAGCGCGCCTATGAGGCCTCATCCAAGGGCATCACCGCCGCTGATGAGATGCTCAGTCAGGCGATCAATCTAAAGAGGTAAACGATGAATTTCCTAACTAAAGCAATCTTTGGACTGTTAGCGGCGTTGACTACGCTGGGATGTCCTGCGCTAAGTGTGGCGGCGGAGAGTGCTAGAACCCAGCCCAGCATCCGGGTGATTGGTCGCGATATGGTCACTGTCACCGGGGACCGGGTGCGACTCGAGGATATCGCCGAGGTGTCATCAACTCAGATCTCAGATGATGAGGCGGTGATAGCGATTAAAAAAGTCGAGCTCATGACTAGTCCAGCACCGGGGCAGCGCAATACGATTGCAGCGATGGGTGTTTTGGAACGGCTGCGCGCCGCCAACGTAGACCTCACCCAGATTGGATACCGGCTCCCGAGCATCATCACCGTTACTCGAGCTGGCCGTGCGGTATCGGTGGATGAGGTGCGGGCGGTGATCGAAGGGCTGCTTGCCTCGCAGCGCCGCGAGATCACTATCAAACAGGTGCGGCTGGATCCTGACCTGTTTGTGGCGCCAGGGGCCGTCCGTTTGAGTGCCGAGCCTCTGTTTGGACAGTCACCAGGGCAGCTTCCCTTTATGATCACTGCGAGAGCTGAGGGGATGACGGATGTGCGGTTTAAGGCCGTTGCAACTGCGGATGAGTGGCGCGAGGTGCCGGTGGCTGCTCGCTCCATCCCACGCGGTGCGGTGGTGGAGTCATCTGACGTTGTGATGGCCCGTCTTAACACGGCAGCTCTGCCGCGAGATCTCGCCGATTCAGCAAGCTCGATTGTTGGATTAGCGACGACGCGAGGCATCTCCTACGGCGAGACATTTCAGAGGGCTAACCTCGCTATTCCTCCTGTTATTACCGCTGGGTCGACCGTAACGATGATCGTCCGCACCAGTCTGCTTGAGGCGACGGCATCCGGAGTGGCACTGGAGTCAGGCATAGTTGGGCAGGAAATAAGAATACGAAATGAGGCATCTAAGAAGACAGTGACAGGCAAAGTTGTGGAGCCTGGTGTGGTACTTGTAACGCCGGTGAGGGCATCGCTATGAAGAGAAACAGTGTTGCAGTAATGCTTACTTTAGTGTGGATCTCAGGATGCGCTCCAGCACCCCGGACGAATACCCGAGTTCCTTCGGTAGAGTACTCTAATCGGCTCAAGGAGGAGTTGGCCGTCGCTCCGTATGGGATGCGCGCTGCGGCAGCTTTTAAGTCTCCTCCCACGATGGTAGGCGGCGCTGGGCAGTATGGAGCTCCTCGTGCACGTTTTGCGGCCGAGAACACCCCCGTGCTCGAGCCAGCTCTGCCACAAGAGGATGCGCCGAAAGCCCCGAGCACAGAGTCGCCACTTGGTTTCACAGAGTATCGCAGCGCCGCCGGCACCCCGCGTGACTACACTGGCCCGCTCAGTGTGGGAGAGCCAGGAGTCACTGCATCGCTTTGGCATGAAGGTGGCGCCGCAAATGATATCTATCGCGACCAGCGCGCATTGCAGCCGATGGATCTTATCACCGTTGTGGTGTCAGAGACCAATAAGGGTCAGAAGCAGGCCAATACGGAGGTGAAGGAGCAAAATGATATATCGGCTTCGATTGATAATCTGCTGGGGCTTGAGGCATCGATTCCTGCCGATAATCCGAATATCAATATGTCCAACCTGATCAAGGCCGCGTTACAGAACAACTTCAAAG
>JBILUF010000341.1:0-3201 GCA_044371155.1 Bdellovibrionota bacterium | reverse complement strand
TTTGTTTTTGCGGTGCTGTGGTATAATCTCTATATGGATTCCGGTCAAAAAAACGCCGACAAACAGCGGGTAGACGCCTGGAAAGCCGCTACCAAGATATTGGCTGAATTACGCGCCAAGGAGCTCCCCCTCACTGACACCACCAAAGGGCTACAAAGCCTTCTTCCGGCTTTTGCGGCGAGCATAAGGGAGACGAAGTTGTCATCCACCTCTGGGCTATTTGAGCAGCAGAGGATATTCTCCCGGTCGGCAAGATAATGCGGAATATCTTTGAGGAAGCGGCCCTGCTGCAGCAGTTTCTTGACAGCAGCGGAATCCCCTTTTGCTTCATCGGAGGATTGGCTCTCCAACGTTGGGGAGAACTTCGAACAACAAACGATATCGACCTCACTATCTACACCGGGTTTACCCGCGCAGAGGATGTTGTGGATCTCCTACTCCGCCGCTACCCCGGCAGGATACCCACAGCGCGGGAGACTGCGCTGACAGCCCATGTACTACTCCTTAGCTCTCCGGAAGGTATCGGTATCGATATCGCGCTGGGTGGTTTGCCATTTGAGCGTTTATCGATCGAGCGCGCCTCAGAGGCTGAATATCTTCCAGGGATTTTCCTCAAAACCTGCTCCGCCGAGGATTTAGTAGTACACAAAGCATTTGCGGCTCGCCCTAAAGATTGGCTCGACATTGAGGGGGTCCTATTGCGGCAGCCCCCTCTAGATTGGCTCTATATCGAAACCCAGCTCAAGCCTCTCCTTGAGCTCAAAGAGGAGCCAGAGCATTGGGGCACCCTATGTGCTCTGCATCGAAGGGTCAAAGGGGGCTAACGGAGGGATCAGAAATCGTGCCTGTAGCCGAATCGATCAAAAACCGATCCGCTCTGGTACCCCGCGCCCGGCCTCATAGACCCGCTCCACTTTTGCAAGGTCAATCCACTGCTGCGGCAGAGCCCTAGCCCGCACCATCATCAACACCTCGTCAAGAGATGGCATCTGCCAATCGAGGCGCTCCTCCTCATCCACAGGACGGTGCACCTCCAGATACAACTCATTGCTGCTTGTGCCGACTTTAACCGGAAGATTCACAATCGACACGGCGGCCCCCACCGGCACTACAGCAAAGAGCTCCTCAACATCCTCCGGATACATCCGGATACAACCGTGAGTCACCCGCATTCCGATCCCGAACGATTTAGCCTCATCGGTGCCATGGATGAAGTAGCCTGGGATCCCAAGCCTCAGGGCGAATTTGCCGAGCGGATTATCTGAGACGCCGCCTGGAATATAATCCGGCAGGAATTCCCCCTCTGCTAGATGCTCCTGCCGAATCGAAAGTGGCGGCGACCAGACTGGGTTACGCTCCTTAGAGACCACCCGCGTCTTCCCAAGTGGGGTCCTCCAATCCATCCGGCCGATACTAACCGGAAAGGTCATCACCTCGCCCTGGCGCGGCCGAAAATAATACAGCCTAAGCTCGGCAAGATTCAGCACTAGCCCCTCCCGCAGCCCAGGCGGCAGCAGATACTGCGCGGGTAGGAGGATTCTCGCACCCTCCGCTGGCATCCAGGGACTAATCGCCGGGTTAGCCGCAACGAGCTGATCAAAGCCCAGGTCGTAGCGGCGCGCGATGTCTGCAAAGGTATCATCGCCGCGCGCCGTTATGTAACCAAGCTCCCCCACGAGAGTATCCCCTCGCAGGGCTGGCAACGGCATGGTCTCTGCCTCCACACGCGGGTCAGCACATAGGACGCTCCACCCCAGAAGCAGTGCCAAAAAAGCCATCCCAAGAGGACGCATTATTTTCGCATCGATTTTTTGAAGACTCTATTCAGCATCTCCTCGGTGCGCTGCGAACGGGCATCAGCGGCATCGGCCCTCGAACGAGCTGCATCAGCTGAGTTAAGAGCACGGTTCGCCGAGGCCTGTGCCTGAGAAGCCTCATCCCGCGCCAGACGAACGTCGGAGCGACTTGCACACCCAGCAAGCAAAGCCATGCCGACCAACGCTGTAAGAAGCTGTTTTGTTTTGCCCATACAATCCCCCTAATAAATGAAAGCCATTTGTGGCCTCTCACGTACCGAAGCAAAAAGTGATCCAAAACGCCGCGGTATCGGGGCTAATTCCGGGGGCAGCTCTGCAAGTGCGGTGTTAAGGGCGGGCTTAACACCATCGAGGGGAGAGGATGGATCAGTGGTGCGACGGAGGGAACACGATTTGCTCCTCTTTTGTCTCACTCTTACCGAGGAGCAAGGCATTCAACGCAGGTAGTGGGCGCACCGCGCTCCCCGACGAGTGAAGCTGCCTACGAAACCCATCTCTATTTTAAAAAGGATTAGGATCATGCAAGGAACACCATCTGTTGCGGAATCAATCATCCCACGCGTCGAAGATTTCCTCTCGTTTATTTCGCAGGCCAACGGTGCTGTGCGACTAGCGCGGGTGAATGTACAGGAAACGCCAAAGGAATACATCATCACAGCTGACCTTCCGGGATTTTCAAAAAAAGAGATCGAAGTCTCGCTGAGTGAACAGATGCTCACTATCTCGGCCGAGCGAGCCGTGCGCAAAGAGAAAAAGGGGGAAGAATTTCTGATGCACGAACGCAAATGCCATACCCTACAGCGCTCCATCCCAGTGCGTGACGCCAGCGCAGATGAGGTGCATGCCGAACTTAAAGACGGAGTGCTGCAGATCCATCTCAAAAAGAGCACTGAAAAACAGAGTAAGAAGGTGAAGATTCTGTAGGTGCTCAAGGAGGCTCCTGCACCCATCCACCTGTTGCACCGCTGGGGTGATAATCGACGCAATGCCGTATCCCAGCCGTGCACCAGGTGGCCTCCCATTCACGCCACCCACTTGCCCCACGAAGTTTGGGGCGAGGAGCGGTCATGTAAGATCTGGTTCTAACACCTCTTAAACAGCACGGATTTTTGGGTATCGGGCGCAGTTCTCCCAACCTTGGCAAGTATATCCTACTCCGTGAGAGCATTCTCGGGGCGGTCAGGTACTCTTTACAGAGAGGCCAATCTGGACTACCTGGTGAGAGATCAACCCTCCTGCATGAATTAGTATATTCAAATCAACCGTCTCAGAGGCTCTTTTTGATTGACTGGCCAATAGCGGGGATGTTATCCAGACCCCCGCAAAGGCTCAGGCAAGGCGCTCTTGGCTGACGATCTAGAGAGACAGTCGTTCCGTAAAAATC
>JBILUF010000340.1:0-3232 GCA_044371155.1 Bdellovibrionota bacterium | reverse complement strand
ATCGCTCCAAGGGATTTGAGGGGATATATGTCCGTGCCACTGAGGCTATCCGAGCGCTCTTAGCTCTGCCCTCTTCTCATCAGATATTTTTCCTTGCCTCTGCGACAGAGGCGTGGGAGCGCATTATTCAAAACTGTTCACGTGAACACACCTTCCATGTTGTAAACGGAGTGTTTGCCGAGCGCTTTTATACTATCGCACAGGAGCTCGGTCGAAACGCCAAGGCGCATACTGTGCCCGCTGGAGCTGCGGTGGATCTTACAAGCATCGCTGTCCCCGAGGAGAGCGAGCTTATCTGCCTTACCCATAATGAGACGAGCACCGGAGTTGCCATTCCAGAGAGTGCAATCTCGGCCTTTGCCAAACGCTACCCCGATAAGCTTATCGCCGTTGATATCGTCTCATCAGCTCCGATTGTGGAGCTTGCCTGGCAGGAGATCGATTGTGGATTTTTCTCGGCGCAAAAGTGCTTTGGGCTCCCAGCAGGGCTTGGTGTGCTGATTGTAAGCGACCGTGCGGTGGCGCGGGCCAAAGCCCTGCAGGCCCAAAATTTGTCGATTGGAAGCTACCACTCTCTCCCCACGCTGGAGGCGATGGCGAAAAAGTATCAGACCCCTGAGACACCGAATGTCTTAGGAATCTACCTTTTGGCCGGAGTTGCTGAGGAGTTTTTGAAAACTGGCATCGGTGTAATTCGCACCGAGATTCGACAGCGAGCACAGCAGCTGTATCAGTTCTTTGAAAGTCGCCCTGGGATGACGCTATTTGTGAAAGAGCCGAAGGCGCGCTCAAGCACAGTGCTAACTATTGAGGTAACTGGCGGCAGCGCTCCCCTGCTCAAAGCTCTTGCAGCTAAAGGATTTGAAGTCGGGGCGGGGTATGGGAGCTTTAGAGACGCGCAGATTCGGGTGGCGAATTTTCCGCTGCATACTCCCGAGCAGGTGGCGGCGCTATGTGCTGCACTAAGCTGAAGGTGTTTGTATAGTGCGGTCCGAGTAAGGGCTGGTGGCCTCTTCAAGGTTTCTTTAATCACAGAGTCAGCTGATACCGGCGCTGTAGCGACAGGTATCCTTGCCAACGCTGTTGCCTTATTCACAAAAGTCCCCTCAATCCTGAGCAGAGATTTTTAGGTCAAAGTACATTACTCCGCGGGCCCCCCATCGCGACTCGGATACCACTCGCCCCAGCGGGTCTATGATAAGGGATGGTGCCATATTATTGGCAATAAGTAGGGGTAATCTATTTTGGACTGCATGCACCCTGGCTATCTGACGTGTTTTCCAGTGCAGCGTCTTGGAGCCATGAAACCAGAACTGGTTTGCAAGATTGACAAGGATATCTGGTCTCTCAGTACGCACTAAGGAGCGATACAGCTTCGGCGAGAGCAGATCGGAGCAGAGTAGCCCACCTATCCGCACCCCTTTAAATTTTGCCACTGGCAGACTCGCGTCTGACCGACTCCCTTGGCCCGATACCGTTTCAAGATATCCTTGTAATTGGGTGTCGTTAATTACCGAAAAAAATGTCTTTGTGAAGGCTGGAGCATATTCACCCAAAGGCATGAGCATCTGCTTAATATATCGCCCGAGCTCTCCAGATACGGTGGAGTCATACAGCAGTTTTTTGGCGTCAGGAAATTTGTTTCGCTCCTCTGCCGGAAAAAGGTCGTTCCGCGAATTGAGGATTAGCACATCGCGGCCGCCGAAGTAACGCTGCACAAATGAGCGGTATTCCTCCTTGCTCCAGAAAATAGAGGTTAGCCCGAGCTCCTCCGGGAGCAAAATTACATCTACGGGTGGTGAAGCAGTGGCTGCGATGCTTAGCTCTTGCAGCACCTCATCTTGGGCGGGCTTTTCAAAAACAGATTCTAGAGTCAGATTTTGGTGGATTACTGCAAACCGAGAAGAGCGCGGGGCTTCTCCGGGCGCTGATACTGGGCGCGCATCTTCCGCAAGAATAAAGACACTGATTACGAGGAGTAATTGAGCATAACTGACGGTCCTTTTACTACTGGACCTAATTGCTGGTGCAAGCCATGCGACTAACGCGGCAGCAAAAGATGCGCAAAAATTAAGCCCATCTATGCCCCAGGGATGAGCCAGTTGCAGTAGCGCATGATTCTCGGAGAGTGCATAGCCAACTGCAGCCGCAGAGAAGTGGGGCCCAAAAAGTGAATTTTCCGCCCACGTAGTGAGTGCAAAGGTCCACATGCGCGCCACCTCAGTTGCGCTCCACAGTATCGCCGCCACTATTGGTGAGCACCTTGAATGCCCTAGGTAATTCAACCCTAGCGCCGCAACTGAGACGGGCGCCGCAAGACTGAGCGCTACATACGCCCAGGTCATGGAAACCGCGATGAGTTGAACTGATGGGTTATCTATTCGTAAGAATGTTAACGGGAGAGTATCCCAAAACCAGACTGTCCCCGCAGCCCCAGAGGCTAATCCAAAGATAAGGCCGTAAAGAAGCGCCCGAGAAGTGCTGAGCCTGTCCCGATAAAATAGAGAGAAAAAGGCTCCAAGCCCAAAGAGCGCAAGCCACCATAGCTGCGGGAATATTAACCCGGCAGCGCTGCACACAGAGGCTATCGCAACCCTTAGCACTGAAGACTCTCGTCTTTGATTGTCCGCGGATAAAACCTTAGAACTCGGTTCCCGCAGGAGCCTCTGCCAGAACAATTTGATTACCACTTGCTAACACCGTGATAAAGGTCGTTCGCCTGCCTGCGGTCGGGAACTCACGGGTGGCCCGGGTGGTTTGGACCGTAGCATCGGCGGCAAATACACTAAACCGCGCTTTACGCCAAATCCTCTTACCTCTCCAGGCCGGAGAGTTACGAGTGCCCCATTGCCGGAATCACTCGACACCGACACCAGGAAGGTGCCTGACAAGGTAACTGGTGCCCCCTCATCAATTGCCGCCCGCGCAAGTCTAAACCCAAGCTTACTGAGTCTGTCGGAGGGAAGTGCTGTAGGGATCGGATTCACATCGCTATTGAGCCCGCCTGAGTTCCACGCCCCACCCCGGGTAATTCGAGCATCGCCGAATGCAGTGGTCACTACCGTATCGGTCCACTCCTCAACATTACCACCTTGGTCAAAGGTGCCATAGGGCCCCGGAGCGGCGGAGAAACTTCCCACTGCGGTGAGGTAATTCTGTGTAGCGTTGAGGACACTTAACTGAGTTACAGAAAAAACACCTAGGCGCTGAAAATTGGCCTGATTGTTCCCGG
>JBILUF010000039.1:0-11004 GCA_044371155.1 Bdellovibrionota bacterium | reverse complement strand
TTCGCCCCAGAAGATCGCCAAGCTCTTCGAGCGTTTTGAGCGCGGCGAAGACACCTACAGCAGACATCAAGAGGGCACCGGCATCGGTCTAAATCTTACCAAAGAGCTTGTCGAGCTAAACGGTGGACGGATTGGTTGCGAAAGCGAGGTGAGCACAGGTTCAACTTTCTGGATAATGATGCCAATCGCTACATCGGAACAGATGGTGGTGACTCGTAGCGAGACGGTGTCATCCAATCAACGTTTGGATGGTCTCTCAACCCTGGTGGTCGATGACAATCCCGACACCCGTGATGTTCTGACACTCATTTTAACCGCGGCAGGAGCATCAGTGCGGACGGCTCAATCGGTGCGTGAGGGGCTGGCTGAGCTGGAGAAAGCGCCTGTAGACATCATCCTAACCGACCTTGCCATGCCCGGGGAGAGCGGTCTAGTATTCATTGAGCAGATAAGAAAATCACCGGCTGAGTTGTCTAATCTTCCGGTAATCGTGCTCAGCGCATGCGCTTTTGAGGCAGACCGCGAGGCGGCGCTCAAGGCGGGGGCCTCGATGTTCGTCCCAAAGCCGTTTCGGCCGAGCGAGGTTGTCCGTAGCGTGCGGCAGTTGACCCTAGGGAACGCGATGCGCGCCAATCAAAATCAAAAATCGGTGAAGTCGGCAAGAGTAACCGCGCCGCCCCCTCATGATGAAAGTGGGAACCAATGAAATCAAACTCGGCACCCCCGGAAAAAGGCGCTATCGCTTCGCTCTCTCAAGAGGCTTTTCTTGAGAGGCTGCGGCAAGCGTTAAGTGAAGACGGAGATTTCCCAACCAGCGCCAAAATCGTCACTGAACTGAAGGTGCTCACGGCAAATCCGAATACCTCAGCGAATCAGGTGGCTGAGGTCATCCTACGCGAACCTTCACTGGGAGCACGGGTGCTCCATATCGTAAACAGCTCATTCTACCACCGCGGCAAACCGATCATGACGATTAGTCAGGCGGTGATGCGCCTGGGAATGAAGCCACTTGCAGAGCTTTGCTCGGGTCTCGTGCTACTTCAGAAGTTTGGCACTATCACAAGGCGTGGGGATGCGTTTAGCCGCTGTCTCACCCAGACCATCATCACCGGATTAGTAAGCGGCGCGCTCGTAAAATCAGCAACCCCCGCCAGTCCCCAGGGCCAAGGCCCTGAAGAATCCGGATATCTGGCTGGCTCGCTGAGTGAAATGGGAACACTCCTGTTGGCGTACTATTTTCCAGAGCTGTACGAAAACGCCAACAAGCGAGCGGAGCAGAAGAATGTCCCGTTGGCCCAAAGTATCACTGAGATAGTGGGGCTAGCTCCCATACAGATTAGTCTGGAGGTAGTGCGGGCGTTAAATCTGCCCGATCTCTATCGCTCCACCCTTGAGGCGATTGCGAAACCAGGTGCTCTTGCATCTTCCTCTAAAGCACTACCCTCCGGACCTGTCAGCGAAGCTGAGAGGATCGCCCGCGCTGCGACAGCGATCTCTGCGGCTCGGGATATCTCAGAGAGTATTAGTAGCCACCGCGGGAAGGGGCATCTCGACCAGATTCTCTCTCAATCAGCGACGATGCTTAAATGCAGCCCGACCGCCCTCGGCGAGGTACTCGGCAAACTCTCTCCCTCATTTAGCGAGCATTGTGCGGCGATTGAGCTTAAAGTGCCTGCTTTGCCGGATTTCCTCAATGACTACTCCCGCGACGAGGCACAAACCACCCCAATCACAAAGGCAACCGAAGGTGGGGAAGATCGATTTCAGCAGTTCGTTGATGAGATTAGACAAGCGGTGGATGCCCATGAGCCCAGCTCCTCAGTGATCACCACTGTGATGGAGACGCTCGCGTTTGGGCTGGAATTTAACCGTGTAGTTCTACTGCTTGCCACCTCAGGGAAACGCTCCGTGCAAGGACGGATGATGCTTGGTGGCAGCCCGGGTTTTGATCCGAAAAAAATCGATCGTCCCCTAGGAGCGGCTGCTGGGCAGTTTGCTCCAGATGCTAAGGCTTTTCAGGAATCGCGGGTAGTTTTTGCTGGCGACCCTGTGTTGGAGGACGGGTGGCCCTTTGTAGTTATCCCCCTCGGTTTCGGCAAGAAAGCCATCGGGGTAATTTATGCTGACCGCACTATCCCCGATGCCCAAGAGCTCTCCACCCGCGAGAAAGCCGCGATCGGGATGCTGGCCGAGCTTATCGATAAGTCGCTCTCACTAGGCAGCTAGGGGCATGATTTTCGCCGGGCCACCTCAAGCCCCGCCTGGCTAACTCCTGCTTCCCTAACTCTCGCTTCCCTCAATATTGCCTCCCTGCGCCAAATTACATGTTCAGTTACCAATCGGCGCTATCTTGAACGCTCCAAGGGCCCAGGGGCTGGGCCAGTGCTGGATGCGCTCTAGCGATTCTTTTGCAAACAGGCCACAATACTCAACCGATGCAAGAATGGATATTGGCCCAAAGCGGCGCAGTCATTTACCTCTCTTTAAGCCTAATGCTCGCTGGTGGAGCGCTTGGGCTCCCTATACCTGAAGATATCCCGCTGCTACTTGGTGGGGTGTTGATACATATCGGCAAGACCGATCCGGCGCTGACCTTCCTGGTCTGCTACCTATCAGTGGTGGCGGGTGATGTCTTTATATTTTCAATCGGCCGTTATTTTGGACCAAAGATCTTTAAACTGCGCTGGTTACGGCCTAGAAAGACGCGCACAAAGCTCAAGAGGATTCGGTTGGGGCTGGAGCGGCGTAGTGTTCTAATGATTTTTCTGGCGCGGCATTTATTTTATCTTCGCACCCTCACCTTCCTCTCCTGCGGCGCCCTGCGGATGCGTTATTCCCGCTTTATCTTCGCCGATGCCCTCGCTGCCCTGATTAGCGTGCCCTTGATGCTAATCATTGGGTACTTTGCCGCAGGATCGTTCGAGCACATGAACAAACTTCTAAACGAGGCCAAGCTTGCTTCGCTGGTTGTTTTCCTGATGGCAGTCGTCGGCTACTTTATCTATCGACGGCTCAAATCAAAGGTCGAAACTCTAGAGGAAGTAGAGGCCGCGGATTTGGCTATATCTGACAGCCAGGTTTTAGAGCCGCTGCCCGAGATAAACGACTCTGACAGTGACCATTCCTCAGAAAATAAAGCATAAACGGCGAATAGCCGTTCTAAAAGTATTCCTTGTTACTTCCGGCACCTTACGAGGTGCATCAGAATAGACAGAGAGGGGGCAGCGCTGGGCCTTTTAGTGCTTTCGCGTTGGCTGCCGATAACCACGTTAGAAGAGCTTAGCTGAGGATTTCGCTCATGGCGTCATTTTCATTACTCGACCTAGCAGAGGACTTGGAGTTGGTGGGATTGGTCTGGCACCCCGAAATTGGGGATGAGGTGTCGCGCAAAAAAGAGCGCGATACGGTCTCTGTGCTCGTCGATACCTGCGGACTCACTCCGCGCGAGTTGCGCGGCATTTACTTATGGCTTCCCACAGTTGAACAGATGGTATCGCAGCTTGAGGCCCGTCAAGCGGTGCTATGCCACACTGGGCTAGAGCTAACCACGTCTGACCTATTCTACAAAACGATTGTTAAATCACCATCGGGGGAGTTCGAGTCGAAGGCCCGCTCCTTAAGACTCTCGGTGGGTTTCGTGCTACGCGACCTTCTGGCCTCAAACGGCCCAGACTCGCGAGTACACTAGTTCAGAGAACCTAGCAAAATCGAGCAACGCTAGAAATGCGCGCTGGCAAATAGCAGAAGAGAGCGACGCTACAATGGACTGGACGGGTCCGAGCCTGATCCACTCTCGCGAGAATGCTCGGCCTCAGGCAGGGCGATACTCCAACCTACAAACGCGGCTATCACCACCAGAGCAAATGCCCCGATAATTAACTTATAGAGGAGCACTAGCGCTATCCCCAGGGCAAACGCCACCAAGGAGGCTTTTTCTCCGTTGTCTTTAATCCAGGCTCGAAGGATCTCGTACCTATCGGTTGCCCACTGCTGCCACTGCTCACGTGAGCGGGTGCGAATAAGCTGGATTGGATCAAAAGACATAACCGAAACCCTTCATTGTAATGAACTTACCACTTATCCCAAGAGGTCTGGACTGTGGTCACTCTGAGGGGCCAAAAGCTCTACCTATGCCGCCTCCTCTGACAAAGGATAAACCATGCCGGTGGAAACTGCTACTTTTCACTACAGGTAGCCCAATTGGCTCCTCGGCAAATCGCGCAAGAAGCTTGCCCTGTGCGTTTATCGCCTTTATAGTTATTGGGGCAGAGTTTTATACCCGCCACTTTTTATCTGGAGCCTCCTATGCGTTATCTCCTTAATCAACTTGCTACTTTTGTCCTTGCCCCCCTGGGAGCGGTCGTCTTGGTCGCTGGTGTCGCCCATGCAGGAGGCAATGCAGCTAATGGAAAGAAACTTTACGAAAGCATGTGCTCCTCCTGCCACGGCCTTACGGGACTTGGTGACGGACCAGTTGCAGCATCACTTCCGCCGGCTATGAAGCCAAAGAATCTGAACGAGGGGGGCTGGAAGTATGCTACCGATGACGCGAAGCTAAAGGAACTTCTTAAAAAAGGGGGCGCTGCCGTGGGCTTGAGTCCGCTTATGAGTGGAGCTCCATCTGCTTCGGACTCGGACCTCAACGACCTCGTGGCATACGTCAACACGATGCGTAAAAAGTAAGCTTCGACTTTCGGAACGTAAAAGGCGAGACACCCTAACGGGTATCTCGCCTTTTTCATATGCGCCAACGCATCGGCGACTACCAATACTTCTCTAAGTGCAGTTTGCCGGTGGGGTTTTTCTTGGAGTGCACAGAGTAACCACGGGTAGCCAGGGACTGCTCCATCTCATCAATCATCGCTGGATTGCCGCAGATAAAGACATGGTCGCTCTCGGCGCTAAGCGCTATGGAACCATCCTCAAACAACCGCTGCACTCGCCCAGTTGGGCCGCTCCATTCTGGGTCGGCACGGCTTACGATGGCGTGATAGCTAAAGGCCGGATTAACACCCTGCAGCTTTAAAAGCTCCTCACGGTAGGCGAGATCTTTTGAGTAGCGCACACCGTGCACTATCGTAATCCGTCGGCCCTGGGTCCATGCGGAGCCGGTACGCACCATCGACATAAACGGCGCAAGCCCGGTGCCTGTAGAGAGAAGCACAAGGTTATGGTCATCAGGCACTCCCGCTAGGGTAAAGGTGCCGGTGATTTTAGGAGCGACATACACGCGCTCCCCCTCCTGTAACAGGGAAAGCCGTGGAGTGAGCTCACCTTCAGGCACCACTGCGATATAAAACTCAATATGCTCGCGCTCCAGCGGCGACGAACCGATTGAATACGCTCGCTTGATGAGTTTATCCGGGGCTAGCTCAATCTTGTCGGCCGGAAGATGCGCCGGCCTGGGGGCAGCGCCAGGAAGCCCCAGTGCCACATACTGTCCAGACTGGAATTCTGGCACCCCTGCATCGGGCTTGACCCGCAGAATCATTAGCTCCGAGGTTATCTCTGTTCGCCCTACTACTGTTGCATTCAACATAAACTTCGTACTACCTCATATCCAACAGGAGGTGGCCTAAAATGTCCTCCCCCTGGCGGGCTCCTGGTTTGGGCCCCCTCAACGTAAAATATCAGGTACCCCCGACTTTGCAACCGTTAGGGGCCAAAAGAGAGATGTGAGCGCATGCAGGTAGTGCTAGTACACCCCCAGATCCCCCAAAACACCGGGTCGATTGCCCGTACCTGTGCTGCCACACGCACCCCGCTGCATCTGGTGCACCCGATGGGGTTTACTATCACCGAAAAAGCGGTGCGACGCGCCGGGCTTGATTACTGGCCGTATGTCGACCTGCATCACCATGATAATTTTGAGGGGTACGTCACAAGCGCCAAGCCAGAGCGGCTGTGGTTGTTTTCGAGCCACGGTAAGCGGGTGTACTACGAGGCACCGTACGGTCCTAACGATGCGCTTGTGTTTGGCAGCGAGACTGCTGGGCTTGGGAAAGAATTCTTAAGCCGCTATCCACAGGAGCAGATTCTTACCATCCCGATGGAGTGTGCTGAGGTACGAAGCTTAAACCTGAGCAACGCTGTTTCGATAGCCCTCTATGAGGCGCGAAGGCAGCTGGGAAGGTAATTATCTCCTTACAGATTTATGCATCGAAATTTCTATCCTCTACGTGCGATCGAAACTGTCTCGCTGGCTTGATCATACACGACAGCTACCTGACGCCGCTTGAGCTGCGACTCAACATGCGCAACCTTCTGATCCAGAGAGAACTCTTGATCACCGTAGTCAGTGCCTTCACGCAGCACGAACTCCTCGATGATTCTTCGTAGCACCTCGGCAGATAGCTTTTCATACGGAATCTCAATCCCCTGCTCTTCCATTAAAGCTCTGTCACCTCACCAACTCTGGTAAATAGCAGCTTCCCAACTACACGCTTCGATTCCACACCAAAGATCCTCTGCGCAGCTTTCTTATACACCTCAATCTGTGGGCGATAAAGCTCAGTACGCTCGGCGAGCTGCGAGAGTTCAATGCTGTCGGTCTTATAGTCGAGAATCGTCACTGTATCGACCGCTTCCCCTCGTCGACTCACCACCACCCGATCCATCGCTCCGCGTAGGAGCTGCTGCCCATCGCGGTGCACAAACGGAAGCTCTCGGAAGAGCTCACAGCTCCTGCCGTTAGCTTCATAGGTTGCCTTCTGTAACAGGGAGGATACCTTCGGTGCCGCTAGCATCCGCTTCCATTCCCCGATAAATCGAGCGCACACCACCTCACCCAGGGCAAAGCGCTCAAGGTGCCGCACAGCCGCCGCCTCGGCTTGCGTGGCAAGCGGCAACCACTCAAGTGTCTCAAAAAGGGTGTGGAAAATCGTCCCCTCCTCAGCGCCCTGTTTTTGCCGAAAGAGCCGCTCGGCTACAACACAGCTCTCCCCACCCTCCAAGGAAGACGGCGCCACAAAGGTAGTCGTACGCACCCGCTTCGTTGGGCGCGCCAGGGCAATCTTCGGCAACACAGTTGGGGCGAGCTTAGAGCTAGCCTCTGCGGTGCGCTCGCGCGTGAACCACTGCGGGTCGCCAAGTGTAAATGGTGATTCTTGAATTGTCTCAAGTCCCAGCGCTGCTCGAATGACTGCCGCCCCCGAAAGTGGCTCTGCACTCTTGCTGTGCGGCGATGGTGGCAGGGTTATGTATAACCCTTGCCGTGGTCGGGTGAGCGCCACATACAACACATTGAGCGCATCCATCACACGGGTAGCGCGCATAGCCGCCTTGGCACTCTCCAATAACGGGTGTACCGAGAGGAGCTCACTTGAAACCGTTGTCACGATAGTGGTCGGTGGCTCCACTGGGGACGGTCGCTCTAGCCACACCTGACTCTTTTCTCTGCCGCCTACGAACTCATTATGAAGGAACGGCAACACCACGGCATCGAATTCAAGCCCCTTTGATTTATGGTAGGTCATCACCCGCACCCCGGCTGCTTGTGGGCGCTCCTGTTTATTTCGCTGGACAAGTTCAACAAAGTCAGCCGCCCGCGCGCCACGACGCTCATCAAACGCGAAAGCGATATCAGAAAGCTTGATAAGCTGCGCATATCCCTGCGCACTCCACTTGGTAGCGGTGCGGCGAATCAGGGAATGGATAACAGCGCCATATCCACGCTGCAGCAGCTCAGCACGCAGGACCGCCATCGCCCGGGCCACCTCAGAATCCCGTGAATCAGCCAGAACTCCACACCCCTCGCCGAGCGGGGAATGCGCCACATGAAACCGAGCTATTGTATCACCTGGATGATCAACCAGGGTGAAAAGAGCCAAAAACGCTAGCACTGCCGCCGAATCAGTCAGTGGCACACCGCCCTCCTCGCTTGCAGTGATCGCTGATGCACTTTTGGCTAACGCCTGAATCACCGCACGCACATCACGGTTGGTGGGCACCAGTACCCCCACCGAGCACCACGGCGCCTCACGCACCAGCATTTCAACCCGCTTCACCGCGCTCGCTAGCTGCGCATCATGCAGCTCGTCTTTCTCAAAGTCCCCCACCAGGACGTTAACCTCGACATGCCCAGGGAGCTCGGTTTTGGTGGTACGGTGGTGGGGGTACCGCGACTGCCAGCGACTGGCCACCTCTTGGAACTGAGCTAACGCAGCGTTGGCTCCCAATGAATCAAAGACGCGATTAGAGAACTCCATAATCTCTGGGGCAGAGCGGTAACTTGTGTCGAGAGTAGCGGGCTCTAAGATCTCCCAGCGCTCACTAATCGTGTTAAAGATCTCAGCTACTCCGCCGCGAAATCCGTAGATCGCCTGCTTAACATCCCCCACACACAAAAAGGTATGCTCCACACCCACCTTGGAGAGCACCTCGGCCGCAATCGGCTGCAACAGTTTCCAGTCGAGCATGGAGGTGTCTTGGAATTCATCGAACAAGAGATGGGCATAGCGGGTATCGAGCCGATAATACAGCTCATCAAGCTGCCCCATCACAGCACCTTGGACGAGGATCTCCTTGACATCCGAGAAGCTAAAGCTGCCGCGACTGCGGCGCAGCTTCCAGTATGCGGTGTCATACAGCGACAAGAGTCGCCCCAGTGCTGCCGTTCGCGCGACAACCCCGTTCCACACCATCGCCTTGGCATGTGCCACAAGCGGCTCAAGCGCCGCTCGAAGTACATCGGGGATGGGCACTTTGGAAAAAGTTGCCTGTCCCTGTACTATCGCCTTGCCTAAACCTACTGTGAGAATAGCTCCCCAACTCCCGGTCTTAATCGCTTCAACAGCGCTGCCGATGGCGTCCAAATGACTCTTTGATGGCTTGCCCTCCTTTGTGAGGCCTGGTGTAGAGGCTGACAACTGTTCTACCAACGCAACAAGCTGGGAATTAGAGCGTGTTGGTAGCTCCTGTAGGGCACGCCACACCGCCTCCCCCGACTCCATATACAGCGTATGCAGCGCCGTTACGGTATCCTCCAGACGACTATGCAAAGCACGTCGGTCAACCCCCTGTGCCATCATCCGAAGCAAGATGATTAGAAGCGAGCGATCATCGTGCGCCAGCACCTCGGCAACCGCCTCACGCCGAATCAGATGATCTTGATCCTCAGAGGAGATGGTGATACCCCCGGGAAATCCCAGCTCGGCAGCAAACATTGAGAGAAACCGGATACACAGGCTATCAATCGTGCAGATCGATAGCCTGTGCTGGTCGCGCACCAGAAGAGCCAAGAGCTCCGCCGCGCGCGACTGCGTAACACCACCGACCCCGAGCTCCTTAGCTAACTTACCGGCATCATTTTCCGAAGATGCCGCCTCAGCAAGCCGCTGAAATATACGGGCCTGGATCTCTCCAGCTGCTTTGCGGGTAAAGGTGGTGGCTAGAATCTGATGCGGCGGCACTCCACGAAACATCAGCGCCAAAAATCGGCTCGAAAGCGCGAAGGTCTTGCCGGTGCCGGCGTTAGCACGCACTAACAGTGGAGCTAGATTACTCATAGGCACCCTCCTCCTCTATAGGGGAGTCTTCGTCCTCTGTACCGACTGCACAGATCCACTTAAAGGGATCAAACGGCGCATTGAGTTGGGCCGGCGGCCAAAAGATACCAGCCTGAATCTTGGCGGCTATGTCGTGGGCTAGCGTCCTGGCCTCCTCAAACTCAGTATCTGAGAGATCAAGCCAGCTTGGCTCCACCACCCCTTTTTGCTCACCACTGAGTGCTAAGATCCCAAGCCTAGCTGGAGTAGCAAGGCCATTTTGCTCCATCACCATTCGATACAGCGGCAGCTGTAGATTATGAAATTCTTGTCGCGAGCGATGCATGGCCTTAGCCGACTTAGCGACGTCTTGGAATTTGTAGTCAAAGACAGCAAGCTCACCGCTTTGAGGATGCTCATCAATTCGGTCGATTTTGGCTGACAGCAACAACACCCCATGAGCCGTCTCAAGCTGTCCCTCAAAGGAGTGCTCCACATGCCGCACCCTCCAGCCCTGTGCGACCCACTGCGCCTGCCATACTGCAAACTCCCCCAGACGTAGCCTCAATTGCTCCACCTGAATCAGCACCGCAGGCGCAAGCTCGCTGCCGTAGCGCTGCGCTACAAGCTCCGCAAGGCTGGCCTCAAGTGCTGTGCGCAACCGTTTTGCATCCTGTTCCTTTGCAAGAACGCTATCGGGAGTGAGTGATGAAAGTACAGCATGTCCGAGAATACCGAAGGCCCGCGCATCAAGCTCCTGCATATCATCACGTAGTGGAGCAAGCTTCTTAACAACCTCAAGGTAGAATCGATACGGGCACTCCAGATACCGCGAAATTCCTGTCACTGAAAGCCGCTGAAGGGGTGACTCTAGAGGCTTGGGCTCGTAGGGCAAAAGTGGCTGGGGCACGCGGGCGGCAGTATCGGCCACCACCACCGCAGCCGACTCCTCGCCCGCGCGGTAGAACCGCAACACCCTGGCCGCGCGGGTGTTGTGGTCACTAAGCAGCAGAGGACTCGGCGCGATCACTTCACCTCGCGCTCCGCGTGAGCCCACCACAAGCTGCACTGCTTCGCGGCAATTCAGCACCGAAGCTAGCACGGCACAGTCACGCGCATAACGCACAGCGTTATGCGTGAGGCCCAGTAGTTTACGGGTCTCATCGGGCAAAAACGGATCGGCAGTGATGCTCTCTGGCAAGAATCCGTCATTACATCCCACCACCGCAACACACGGCCGCGCATCGAAATAGAGCTCCAACCATCCGACAAGCTCAATCTCTGCTTCGAAGGTATTGGGTTCAATACTGTGAGCACTGAGCCGTTCGGCTAAAAAGGTCAACATCTCGGCGAAGGTGGCGCTGACACCGTGCACCAGCGTAAGGGCCTCAATCGCTGCAAGCTCACCATCGATCACCTCAAGGCTTTCAAGCTCAACTTTCTCCTCAGTTAATCCCCGTCGCAACGCGCGCTCGCCATACACCTGCCGAAAGAGCTCACGGGCTTTGGGCACCCACTG
>JBILUF010000038.1:0-11011 GCA_044371155.1 Bdellovibrionota bacterium | reverse complement strand
CATGATCCTACAACCAAATCACGTCAGAGCAGCCGGTACATCTGCCTTGGGCAGACCCCCAGCGGGATAACAGGGCGCCGGAGGCAGACCCCCCGGAGGGATAACCACACTCCGCTGGAAGCGGACTCCCAGCGGGACAACGCGGGCTGCGAGCTTGAGCATGCTCAAGCGAATCTGACCAACTGAGCTATAGGGCCGTGAGAAGGGACTTGATCCCCCTATCTCGAGGTGTCCTCTAAAGGGCACCCATTCGAGGCGAATAGGATTGAGAGACTAACCGTTCTCGGACAAAAAGGCGATACCCGCCTCCATACGGGACTGAGTTAGGGGTTTTTTCGGACCTTCTAAGCCTTTTATTGCGCCCAGAACTGCCCGGACGTATAACATAAGATAACTAAATTCTGGCAGGAGCACCCCATGAGCTTAAGTCTACTAGCGAAGCTTTCAATGGTTAGTCGGCTCGATAGCATTCTGGCCCAGATCAACGCTGAACGGACCAAGCTCAATAATCAGCTGAAAGAGTATCAAAAGCAGCTCTCGGCGCTTGAGGGCGAGGCGCAGCTACGCACCAAAACGGTTGCCGAGCGGAAACAGAAACACGCTAAGCAGGAAAAGGAGCTTAACGACGAGCGGCAGAAGCTTGTAGACCGTCGTAGGGCACTCTCTACTTTCTCGGGTAAGAAGGTTCAGGAGGCTGCCGAGCGGGAGATCTCCGCAGCGTCAGACCTGTTAAACACCCAGGAGGAGGGGCTTATTCTAGGCCTTTCTGAGATTGAGAATCTTGAGCGCGCTTTAGCTGCCTCGCAGGCGGCGCTCTCTGACGCCACCGCAAAGGCGACTGTGTTTCGACAAGATCTGGATGGCACCCTTGTCTCACTTGAAGAAAGACAGCGGGATAAGGACACCAAGCGAGCTGAGATCCTTGCAACGGTCGATGCTGCGGCGGTGTCCACCTATAACCGTGCCCGAGACAGGTTTCCCCAGAATGCTGTGGTGGCAATTAAAGATAAGTCCTGTAGCGGCTGCTTTCAGTCCCTCGTCGCGCAGACTCTGATGCAGGTGCAGCGAGCGGAGAGTGTTATTAAATGTCCCGGGTGTGGGCGAATCCTTTGCCTCGAGAGCCATGTAGAGGAGGGTAAGGTAGAGTAGGGGCGCGGCACCGAACGTTTTCCCTTGGATTGCTGCAGTGTTGGGCCGGCATCGACCGCTTTTCGTTTTCGGCGTATAATCCCCGTGGCGCAGCAAGAGCAGTAATGAGGAGTTGTGCAAGTAGTCGCCAGCCATTCAGCGCTTGTGTCGGGCAACCGGCTTAAGTTCTCCTGAGTGGTTGGAGGAAAGTCGGGGCTTTTTAGGCAGGCTGACTGCTAACGGCAGCCTTAGGTGACTAAGGGAAAGTGCCACAGAAAAGAAGGTTGCTGCCCGGTGTGTCTTAGACATGCCGGAGGCAAAAGTGAAACGGTGAGGTAAGAGCTCACCAGAGACAGGGTAACCTGTCTGCTTGGTAAACCCCAGCCGAAGCAAGACTAAATAGGAAAGCCGTCTTGGAAACGAGACACGCGCCGCCTACGCTAGGGCTTTCGGGTAATGTCGCTTGAACGAGAGGGCGACCTCTTGTCTAGACGAATGACTACATAGAACAGAACCCCGCTTATGGCGCGACTCCTCTTTAGTGTTCTTGGCTCTCTACTCTGCCTTGCCTGCTCGGCATCTGCGGAGCCTTTAGAGGGTAAAGGGTATAGCATTCCAACCCCAGCGACAGGCATTTCCTTTCCACGCGATCACGGGGCCCATCCTGATTTTAGGACTGAGTGGTGGTATCTCACCGGCCACTTAGTGCGAAAGGGGGGGGATCCGTTTAAGGACGGCACCGATTTCGGTTTTCAGATTACGTTTTTTCGCCGCGGAGTGGGGCAATCGCCCGCTAGCTCTGACTGGGGAGAGCAATACCTAGCGCATGCAGCGGTGTCTGATATTGAAAAAAACCGTTTTCAGTTTGAGAAGCGATATATCCGAGGAGGGGTCCCGATAGCTTCAGCCTCCACCACCGGGCTTGATGTGCGAAACGGGCCCTGGAGCATGATGCTTAGTGATGGCGGGTTTAGGACGGATTTTTCTGTTCAGAAGAAAGGGACCCCCTCTTATCAGGTGTCGCTTCGCGCCAATGTGGTACCCGAGCCGCTTCGACACGGCCAGAGTGGTTTTAGTCGGAAGGGGCGCTGTGAGGGGTGCGCCTCGATGTATTACTCGCTACCAGCGATTCGGTTTGATGGAGAGATACTGCGAGGTGATGAGCGGATACCGGTAGAGGGGCTGGGGTGGCTTGATCATGAATGGATGAGTGGCGCAATTGATCCAAATCAGGTGGGTTGGGATTGGATAAGCCTTATGCATCGGGACGGGAAATCGGTGATGTTGTTTCAATTGCGGGACAAGGCTGGCAAGGTCGATTTTGGCTCGGGCACGATTCTCTCCAGCGATGGGCAGACCACCCTAAGTCCAAGCGAGTTTTCCATTAGGAGCCAGAACACCTGGAAGAGTCCTGTAACCGGGAACAGGTATCCTAGCGGCTGGCAAGTGATGCTGCCGGGAGGGCCCGAGATAAACCTAACCCCGCTACTTCCCGATCAAGAGCTTTCAGGCGCTGGGAATGAGTATTGGGAAGGGGCCATTACCAGCGCAGATCGGGCATGGATTGGGTATGCAGAGCTCACTGGGTATGGGAAGCCGGTGGGGAGGTTTTAGAAGCGACCCCCCACATCCGCTTATGCAGGGGGCGCCTCGGTTTCTGAGGTCTCGCAGAAGCGCGTTTCTTTAGGATCCAAGAAAAACCTCAAGACGTCCAGGTGTGACTCTGCCCGTTTGTTTCAGGGCCCGTTTGTTTCAGGGCCCGTTTGTTTCAGGGCCCGTTTGTTTCAGGGCCCGTTTGTTTCAGGCACTGCAATTTATTGCCACCAACGCTCACTGCAAAGCGTTGAATCGAAACAAGTTTCAAGGCGCATTGCTGTCCTAGGCGCTGGACCGAGGTTCCCTAGCTTAGGTTAGTCCTGTTCAAATCGAGTGTCGCCTGCCCTCGAAATTCGGGGATATTGTTACATCGATTTGGCGATTGCGCGCTGCTCTATTTCTTTTCCCAGGCACTACTTGCCTCGATCTCCGCTTTGGAGGATGTGATTGAAGGTTCGGGTAAATCATCGCAGTTTCTCTCGAAACCTGGGCAGTCTCCCCAACAGCAACGACAGGTCTCAAGGTCGTCCCCTTGTAGTAACACCACTTGCCCCTTTCAAAAACCTCCAGAGGGTTCTCCGCTTCTCCCGCACATTGTTTTTTGAGCGTTTTGCAGCCATCGCTCATCTCGCTCCTCGAGGCTAAACCGCTCGATTAGGTCACTTTTTTGGCCTTCCACCCCATGCCCAGTTTCGATTCAACCCACACAGTGGCTCGGTTTGCGTAGGGCCCGGTCTGTGAGTAGACTTTAAGGACAGTCGTGTTTCCCGATGATTATCTCGATTATCTGTTTATGCCAACTCGCACTGACATCCTTGGCATTGGGCAATCCGTTGTCGGGCTATCCGTGCAGGTCCCTCAGAATCTCTTGGATGAGGTGAAGCTTCCTTGCGGCGGGGAGTTTGCCCTGGTCACACCCTCGGAGCAGCGGGCCTTTATTCGGCGTCTTAGCAGCTTTGGATTACGCCCTTGCGAGGACGTTGGTGGCTCTGTTGTGAACTCTGTACTTGCGGCGGGCTCACTTAGGGGCGAGTCGAGGCTAATCTCGCGAGTGGGAAGCGATGACCGCGCTGCTCGGTTTGTCTCGGCGGTGCGAGAGCATGGTGTCAGATTTAACCCGATCTCAGTCGAGGGTGCCACGGCAGCGTGCCTGGTGGCGGTGGCTCCGGATGGTCAACGTTTTATGCGCACCACCCTTGGAGTGGCTGACACTGTGTCTCCAGATGATATCAAGCCAGCGATGGTGAGGCAGGCGCGCTGGACGCTACTTGAGGCGTATATGCTAAATTGCAGCGGGGGACTTGAATCGCTGCAGCATGCTCTTCAAAGTGCTCGTCGCCGCGCGGAGGCCGCGGTGGCGTTAACACTTTCTGACACCTCTATTGTGAGGAGGCATCATTCGGCTCTGCAGGAACTTTTGCCGCAGTGCGATCTGGTGTTTGGGAATGCTAATGAGGCGCGTGCTATGGCGGCAACGGAATGTCTGCGCGAGGCGTTGACCATTCTAGGGCGGCAGGTGAGAACCGCGGTGGTCACCGAAGGGGCAAACGGAGCGTATGTCGTAGAAGAGCAACGGGTGGAACATATCCCAGGGCGACCGTCTGAGGCGGTAGATACTACGGGCGCTGGCGATGCGTTTGCTGGAGCGCTGCTAACTGCTCTAGCGCGCGGGGTGGCCATAAAAGAGTCAGTTGAAGGCGCCAATCTTGTGGCGTCCCGGGTGGTGGAGCAGATGGGTGTAAGGGTGCCGGCGCCCGCCGTTGCTGAGTGGGGGGAGCAGATGAATTTCAAGGTTGATTAGCCCCGACTTGGGCGGTAGCGGTTCCACGGAATCCCGGCTTTTGATTGCTATTTGAGTAGCTCCCAGACTTTCGGTAATCTGGTCCTCCTTTTTTTTGAGGGGGCCAAACCCCGCTGTTCAAGGCTAGCAAGGATACTATGCAGTTTGCTTCATCGCCTCGCGTTATCAATCGCTCCCCTAGTGCCGAACCGGCGGGTGCTTCCGGCGAAAAGCAGTCAAAGAGGGAACCGATCGCGCAAATTGAGGCGCTTGCAGCGCTTGTTCGAATGGCGCTTGAGCCCGGGAAGATACTTGTTTGGGACTCGCAGCAGACGGGCCAGGCGCTGACTGTAAGGTCTTTCAAATTCTCAAATTTCGGTCTGATACCGGTAGCTCAAGGGGTGCGGCAACCGTTTCAGCTAGGGATCGTTGATGCCGAGGCGGTGAGTAGGCTCAAATTGCTCGCCGCAAGCGACCCAGGTAGGTGCAGTGCGATCCTTGAGGCACTTGGTTACTATGCAGAGAGTGTTGGGGCGGGGTCGCGCCTCTCAAGTATCCCGAATGGAAGTATCCTTAGTGCGATGCGACGCCTTTTTCGTCCGGGGGAAGAGGCTCGCCAGCGGTCTTTGAAAGCTGCGAAACAGCTACTGCGCGAAGCTCTCGATCGCGGCGGCATCCTAAGGTTTACCGAGCGGTCCGAGGGCATCCCACTAGATGTGCGGGAGCCCAGTAGGTGTTATCTGCGGGCGGTAGCTACTGCTACTCAGGTGGTCGCAGAGGCTGGAATACTAAAATCAAAGGATATTGATAGACTGTGCGTCATTGCTGTTGAAGACCCTCACCGGTGTCAGGAGATTCTCGCTGCTCTTGAAAGGTTTGGTGAGCGTATTAAGGAGCGGCAGCGAATTATTCAACGAGTTACGAAGTTTACCGAGGACGCTGAGATCGCCTCCCTTGTTGAGCGAGCCCAGGGGATGGTGCTTGCCCCAACAGCAGACCCGGAGGTGTTCTCTGGGCTAGGCCAGGCGCTATCGCTGCTTGAGTCAATTGAAACTCGCTCCCATAATTGCATTGGGCGCTTCCCTAACGGATTTAAAGAGCAGCTCGAAGCCCTTTCGTTGAGCGAGCGTGCTAAACTCGCAAATTCTGTTGAAGGGGCAATTCGAAACTACGACGAATGGATTCGTCCTGTCTTCGCGGGGTGTGGTGGATTTTCGGAGTATCTGCAGAGATTAGAAGGGGCGCTTAAGGGATTTGAGGCGCTTATGGACGAACCAGCCTATTGCCGAAGGGGGGAAGGTGCGGAGTTTGTCGCCTCTGTCCGAAACGATCTGGCCGAGCTGGCAAAGTGCCCTCGTAAGGAGGATATCCCAACCCCCACTACAGCACAGGAACTGCTTCACTTAGAGCAGCATTTTCGGACCGGGTGGAAGGTAGACGAAGGGATCTCGGCGCTGCTTGAGGCTGAGCACAGGGCGCGGGCAAGCAAGTAAGATAATTTTTTCAACGGCCGGAAGGGGCTCGGAAGTGCCCTCAGCTCCAGCTGTTTCTTAAGGAAGGTAGTACCATGAGTATGCTTTTCTCTTCAGGTCATAATCTAAAATGCTCCGCGGATGCAGTAGAGGGTGCCGGCACCGCCCCAGCGGCCCCCAATTACGTAAGAGAGAAGGACCGGGAGCTGGTTTTAGAGATATTTCGTGAAGCTCTCGAGCCGAGCAGAGGATGTCAGGTAATCACTAACTTTACTGGAGGTGTTCAGCTAGAGGGTAGCCGGTTTGTAGCTAAGGAGCTTGGACTTACGAGAGCAACCCACTCAGCGCTCGAGCTAGGGCTTATTGACGAGACCGTAGTAGAGGGGCTTAGAGCAATCGCCGTCGAACAGCCTAGGCGGTACCAAGCACTTTTAGAATCGATCCTCGCGTTTAGCAAGGAGGTGTCATGGCGAATAACGGTACTTGAGAGTGCCAATGGGTATACTCAGCATCCCGATGTGGCACAGCTTTATAAAAAAGCAGAGGGGTTGGTCGCATCCCCAAAAATAACAGGGGATCTATTCCCCCGTCTTTATGAAACGCTCAAGGCGATTAAAGTTGAGGAAGGGATGCGCCCAAAAATCGAACATCACTTCCCAGGCCATTACGATTTAGCAATTAGGGACCTCCCGCTGCGGGAGCGAAGGAGTATCTGCGAACAGATCGGAAAAAATCTCAACAGTCTTGAGAGCTGGATCGTTCCTGCATGCATAGAGATAGGTGGATTCGCTGAGTATAAAGAGCAAGTTAACGAGCTTCTATCTGTCTTCGAAACCGATGCAGTAATTCCTTCGAATCAGCAGACTGCCCACACGAAGGCGTTCGCCGAGGGAATCCAGACATCGCTTGCGAAGCTGTCTGCTCTGCCACTGCGGGAGGGGATTCCAGCTCCTGCTTCTCCCGAGCAGTTGTCTGAGCTTGTATCGAACTGGCGCTCTTTGAAGTCAATCGGGCATGAGATAATGCAGCTTCGAGGGGATAAGAGGATTGCAGAGAATGGAGTCCACGGCCTGTAAAAGGTGGCCTCAAGAGCACTTAATGCTGGTGTCCGTAACTGGCACGTTCAGCGTGGATTGACGAGTTGGTGAACGGCTGTTTGCGCTCCCAACTGCGCAGGGTGCGGCCGAGTCTGCGCTCAAATGAAGCTGTATCGAGGGAGAAACCGTAGGCAAATGCGGCGTCCTTGTCCATCCCTTGTTTGAGTGATTCGAGATAGGTGCGGATATCGCCAAAGCCGAAGGTGTTGATGACAACTGTTGCCGAGAAGAGCGACTGTGCATAGGCCGCTGGGACCATGTCAGCTGACATCTTGGTAAAGCCGCCTTGCATAAGTGATAGTGGCACTGGATCGTTGTCTTGGAGCCATCGCGCCAAGGCGGGCCGTAGAGCTGGATTCTCCTCACCCTCGATCCACTGAGCTATTCCCTCATCGAGCCAGCCAGGCGCTCTACCGGCGCTCAGTGCGTTTATCACGGCGTGGGTGTATTCGTGGCGCACGGAGCGCCGCACGTTGTCGATATCCGGGTCCTCTGTGAGACTTAATGGGATCAGAATCTGGCCGCGGTAGTAGAGTGCATTGGTCCAGGTAGGCGCACCGGTGCTGCGATGGAATGAGTCCTGATCAGTTAGCCTAATCGATGTTTTAAATGCCGGTATTGGGCCAAACATTCCGGACAGCTCATGATGCACCGCCTTTAACGCAGATACTACCTCATCAGCTAGCGTACTCCAGCGCTCCGGTGAGATGAGTGTTAGCGAGCCACCTCCGTTCAGGGTGACAGGCGATACTGTGAGGCGAGAAAGACTTCCGAGGGCATCCTCTGTGCTGGCTAGGTCGGAAGTGCGGACCTCTGACTGAGTCGGCACAAAAGCAGCCGGCGACGGCTTTTCGGCGCTTGCCAAGGCGGCAACCCCGAGGATTATTCCCCCTAAGAGTACCGCGAAAAGCCGTGACCGTCTAAAACCTAACATCTTCTGTTCAACCTAATTCCCAATCCAATTAAATTGGGCTTTACCTAGGAGATTTCATTAGGAATAATGATTTCGCCTTAGAGATGAGGTCGGCATGTTGAGGCTAAAGATTGAGGAGAGTTTTCTTTTATGAGTACGAAGATTTCCGAGCGCGTGAAGGAGATTCTCTCCTGGTATAAGACTGAAAATAATGGGGTGCTTACTAATCTCTGCAAACTTCTTAACACCGGCACCTTAGCTGGTACCGGAAAGATGGTAATCCTCCCGGTTGATCAGGGCTTTGAGCACGGCCCGGTGCGAAGCTTTGGGGTTAATCCTCCGGCTTTTGATCCGAAATATCACTTTGAGCTCGCTCTTGAGTCTGGCTGTAATGGGTACGCCGCTCCGTATGGTCAGCTTGCCGCCACCGCGGGGGACTTTATCGGAGAGATTCCGATTATCGTTAAAGCCAATAACAGCGAAACACTTTACAACCCAAAATCAAGCTTCTCGGCGGTGACCTGTTCCATAAAAGAATGCTTGCGTCTGGGTGCTACCGCTGTTGGATTCACGATTTATCCGGGCTCCTCGGAGCGCAAAGATATGTACCAGGAGATCGTTGAACTTAGCGAGGAGGCGCGCTCATACGGATTGCCTGTGATTCTGTGGTCGTATGCTCGCGGCGAGCAGGTCTCCAAGGATGGCGAGACCGCAGTAGACGTTGTTGCATACTCCGCACAGATCGCCTGTCAGCTCGGTGCTCATATCGTAAAAGTAAAACCACCCACTGCGCACATCGAGCAAGATGCCGCTCGAAAACAGTACGAAAAGGCTGGGATCAAAATTGATACCCTCAGCGATCGAATTCGAAATGTGGTCAATTCCTGCTTTGGCGGGAAGCGCATTGTGATTTTCTCGGGCGGAGAGGCCAAAGGGGACGCAGAGCTCCTTGAGGAGATACGGCAGATAAACGCTGGCGGCGGCTTTGGTAGCATCATGGGCCGAAATGCATTTCAGCGGCCCAAGGCTGAGGGGGTAAAGATCCTAAGACAAGCCATGGCGATCCTGAAAGAAGGGGCCTAAAAGCACGACTGCTCTATTAAAACAGGAGAGCTCCGAAGTGGCGCCGGCATGGTCGTAACAAATGGTAGTGCGTAACTAGACGCCGCCGGGCACAAGGTCGGATGTGGCTTTGAAGCAGCCTTGATTAAGGGTGTGACACAGGGTCACTGCAAATAAAATCCTTTTTATTTGCAACCTACGGCAGGATTTAAGGATGGGGCTACTCTGTTTAGAGAACCGTCCTTAAACTGAGCCTGCGCACACCCCTTGGATGGTTGGACTCAGGCGGGCTGCAGGACGGCTTCGAGAGCCTTGTTAAGGGCTTCTCGTGCGCTGCTGCGCAGAGCGTCGGCAAGGGTGATCAGTGCAACCTCGCGACGACTGCGTGCCATTTCATCGGCGAGGAATCGGAGCACTCCTCGCTGCGCGACGAAAGCCGCACCACCCCTGACAAGAGCCTCCGGCAGGTATGGGGTCTTAAGCCCATCCATGAGGCTTGTGAGCCTCTTGACCTCTTCCGCAGGCGACTTGCCCATCAACTCTCCGCGGCGGAGAAGGCTCTCCGACCGCGCACGTTCGATTCGCCAGTTTCTCACCTTGGCGAACCGCTCGTTCTCGCGCTGGATGGCGCCAGAGACGAGTTCGAACCATCTATCCCAGGCCTCTGGCACCGGGCTGAGCGAGCGATGCAGGTCAGTGCCTGCACGCGCGATCACCGGTGTGGAGCGTCCAATGATCGCGTTGGTCGCGATCACCAGGGCCCCGGCCCGAACTTCCTCGCCCCAACCATTCCGTCCCTCGTGCTGAGGGGGGAAAAGCGAGGCGACCATCTTTTCGGCAGGAACCTGCTCCCACAGGCAGCTGCCGAGTTCCTCTCCGAGCGTAACCATCGCTCGGAAGTGCGGCCCCTCAGGGGGACCATCCACCAACGCACTCATAACTCCTCCTAGCTGCAACTTGGTTTAGGTCACTCCAATGTGCCAGACCAAGCGCATGCATAGGCTCATCTTCCTGAGCCAATCCACGCACCTGGCAAAGCACTCTGAGAGCACCGGTGCCAAACGACAAGAAAAAGGAGCTCCACGAAGCTTTGGTGGGTTAAGAGACCCCGAAGTCGTGAGCTTGAATCCAACTACCGTATTTAGGATGTGTTAAAGAACTCGGCGAGGATTCCAGCGGTTACCAGCGGCCGTTAGGCTAAGCAAGGCTCCCTCATTACATCCCAACACCTAGAAAGAACCTTCTTACAGAACCCCGGTCACAGGGGGGCGGTTTTATCACTCAAGGCGACCTTAGCCAAATATTTTCTCTCTTTTACCTCTGAAAGCCTCCTGCTCCGCATCAAGGCGAGGCGCGCCGAGGGGTTGGGGCAGCTTTTCCTGATAACTTTGCAAACGGGCCCTTTGACAGCGGATACCGTAATTCTTATACTATAAGATATAAATTCTCTTGAGGTTTAACCCCTATGAGCACCCAGACTGATTCCACTTCTTGCAGCTCCGGCCCAACTTTTATGGCCTCTGATGAGCAGCCGATTACCCTCACGCCATCCGCTGTCGAGGCGGTGCGTAATGCCATTAAGGCTGAGGGGCAGCCAGGGGACTCTCTCCGGGTCTCTGTTGTTGGTGGCGGATGCTCAGGTTACCAGTATAACTTGGACTTTGAAAAAGAGAGCCGCATGGGCGACCTAACCCTTCAGTTTGAGGACGTCCAGATAATCATTGACCCTATCAGTGCGGGGTATCTAAAGGGCACAACGATTGATTATATCTCTGGCCTACAAGGCACTGGATTCAAGTTCGATAACCCCAACGCCAAGCGCACCTGCGGTTGCGGCAGCTCGTTCTCATAATATCTCTGGGCCCGCTAGGGCGCGGCAACCCAAACAGCCATCGAGATTTCTTAACTCTTGGTAGAGCCCATGGCCGAAGCGAGTGTAAATGGTTCGCAAGCTGGCTTTGCC
>JBILUF010000037.1:0-11036 GCA_044371155.1 Bdellovibrionota bacterium | reverse complement strand
GAACTCGCCTGACTGATCAAACGCTGCCGCAACTGGGGCTATCTCGCCCTGGGCAAACCTCCGCGCCTCCTCTTTTAGCGCCCGTTGATCATCGGATAACTCAAAAAACTCAGATTGGTTCATACATGCCTCGCAGAGCAGCCTTCATCCCTATTTGAACACAGGCCAAGACTACGCGCAGCGACTTTTTAGCCTCTAGCGCCGGCTCGTGGACAAACGTTAAGGGGGGCCTTATCCCCACCGTGGCTAATTGCACCAAACAGGCAGCCCGCAGCTCCCAAACTATGCAGCGATAAGGATTTACCTTACTCAGAGCGCGGGCTGATGCGCTGCTCTTCCCTCGAGATCTCTTTCTCAAGGGTGCTCACAAGACCGCTCTTAATCGAACCAAGAGCAGTTGATAGAGTTTGAGCAGACTCCTCTAAGAGTGGCTGAATCATCTCAACCTTGGCACGATACTGCGGCACCAAGACCTCAATTACGCCAGCTACTTCGTTGCGATTGCCGCGCACCAACCGACAGACCGAAACTACATCGGCCTCAATCGCTCCGCGGTCGACAATCTGGCCCTGATTCCTAAGCTCGTGCAGCTGAGACCGGATCGCAACATCCTGCGGGGTGTTGGTTGCAAGCAACTCAGCCAAGACGGCGTCAGAGAGCTGCGCTGTCAAAAGACGCCCGGCGGCACTCTGCTTGGCGGGGATGGCGGATGCAACCCGCGCCGCTACCTTCACAGGACGCTTGGACTCAATCGAGATTGGAAACTGCACTTCGCCATTTTGAAGGGTGACTAGACTCACGGTTTCTCCAAGGCGATCAGCTAGCCCCTTAAGGACCGGCATCGCCTTTTGCACCAGAGAGCTGTGCATCATGTAGGCCTGCCCCAACTGCAAAGTGCGCACCCCCAAACGGTAGTCCTCACTCTCAGAGTTCTGCTCTACAAAGCCGCGCAGCTCAAGGGTGGCGAGCAGGCGAAAAACATTGTTCTTATGAAGCTTGAGCCGCTTAGAAAGCTCAGTCACTCCGATTTCGCCGCTCGATTTGCAAAGCTCCTCAAGCACATCAATCGCATGAGAGACTGACTGAATCATGTAGTTGGATTTCTCGCGCTTCATAGACCGCCTACCAGTTAAGTTAAAACTTGTATCCGCCTGATTACTCAATAAGTTTTGCCACACAGCCGAAACACTGTCACCATTAAAAGTGCGCTAAGTGCGAGCATAACTACCTGATATTCAACAGCCATCGCTAGAGCTCTTAAGAAACTAGCTCCGCTCTAAAGTGAAAGACTACTCCGACCGATCAAAAAACACCAAATAATGCGAGTAGGTTCAGGTAGTTGCGCAGAGCCTGCGAGAGGCAGCACCAGCAGTTGGCCTTTATGGGGCATTCCTTATCAGGTCTTGTATTGAATAAAAGCCTGGGGCTCGCTCGCTTAGTCGAGTGACCAGCCGCAGAGCACCGCGAGCAAAAACTGCTCGATCAGACACCCTGTGGGTGAGCTCAATCCGCTCCCCTTCTCCAAGAAAAAACACGGTATGCTCCCCCGCAACATCCCCTCCGCGCAGCGCCTCAACTCCTAGCTCCTGCTTGCCTCGGATACCCCGCTGACCAGAAGCGCCAGAGCAAACGTCCAAAGGCCGCTCCGACTGCACCGCCGCAGCTAACGCCAGCGCTGTGCCCGAGGGCGCATCCTTCTTGCCGCGATGGTGCAACTCAAAGATCTCTACATCAAATGAAGGGCCCAAAATCGTCGCTGCCTGCGCCGCTAGCTGGCTTAGCGCGAATACACCCAGAGAGGTGTTGGCAATCACCGCCATCGGAATACGTCCGGCAAGCTCGCGCATCTCAGTCAGTTGAGCTCTAGCTATCCCAGTGGTGCAGATGAGAATCGGTTTTTGATTTTGCGCCGCACATTTTGCAGCGAGCAGAGCAGTCTCAGGGGTGGAGCAATCTATAACTACATCACTGGCCGAGATGCCTGCGTCAAGGTCGTCCGTGTGCTGCAGGTCACCTCCATCCACAGGGCGTCCCAGGGAAGCAGAGCTCCTCGATACTAGCGAAGCAACTAAGGCAACTCCCGGGAACTCCGGCAGCACTCGAAGTATCTGTCCTCCAAGCCTCCCAGATCCACCCACCACGGCCAAGCGATGCGTCATCCTACCTCCTCCCTAGCGCTCGAGGAGCTGCTTTAGACGCTCCACGGTAGAAAGTCCCGCTGGAGTAAGGGGGAGTCTGGTCGTTGGATGAGAAATCATCCCTTGCATCGCCAATGCTGCCTTGACCGGTATCGGATTGGTCTCCATGAACATCGCTTTTGTGAGGGCCAGCGTCTCAAACTGAAGAGCGCGACACCGATCCCATTCCTGCTGCAGTGCAGCAGCCACCATCGCGGAAACTTTCTGGGGCAGCACATTCCCCGTAACGGTCACCACACCGCGCCCGCCCAGTGCCATGGTGGGCAGCGCCAGTGAGTCCTCTCCTGAGAGTATCGAGATTTCATCTCCCACCGCAGCAGCTATCTCTGTCACCTGGTCTATTGAACCCGAGGACTCCTTGATCCCAACGATCACCTTGCGTTTTGCAAGGGAGACCACAGTTGTAGGAAGCATATTCACAGCGGTGCGCCCCGGCACGTTATAGGCCACCAACGGCACCTGGGCCTTCGCCTTCACTGCCTCGAAATGGGCGATTATCCCCTCCTGGCTCGGCTTATTGTATGGGGGTGTCACAAGTAAAATTGCATCGACTGATTTACCAAGCCCCTCTGCCATCGCTGCCGCACGCGCGGTACTGCTAGCGCCGATTCCAGCGATGCAGAACCCCGAGCCAAAAGATTTCACGGCTCCTGCAACAGTCTCAACGACCGCACGATACTCGTCATCTGATAGGGCGATGGCTTCACCTGTCGATCCACAGGCCACTATTCCCGAACAGCCCTGCTCAAGCAGATGCAGAGCAAGCCGATTCAAGGAGGAAAGATCCACCGCGGCTCCATCCCGCGTAAACGGAGTCACGATTGCCGGGATGGCTCCACACAGCGCTGCACGCGAAATTTCCACTCGGCATCTCCGCTTTATTCTTCGTCGTCTGCCCCAAGAGCACTCTCGACCAGATCCCCATCAGAGGTCAGCCCCGCCAGCATCGATACTTCAGATGAATCCCCACGAAACAGCACCCGAGCCACCAGCTGCACAGCTCCGTCTCCGTAGTAGCTCTGAGGCACAACCCGATATAGGTACTGCTCGCCCGGACGAGCAGATGAATCTACGTACTCAAAGCTCTGGATTGCGGGGTCGATCTTGGCTCGATGGGATGGCTTATCTTGCGAGCGTAAGAGCTCGCGCTGCCTTAGCAAATCAGAGATCGAACGATCTTCAACAAATGCCAGCTTCTCAAATCGCACCCGCGAATTAACGGTATCGCCGGGGCGCGAGATGATCTTGCGCTCAACCCGGTAACCGTCAAGCTCCTGAAGCTCTTTACCTCGACGATCGTTAACTGGGGAACCCCAGGCGAGCCTTACCCCCGTGAGTGAGCCTTGCACCTTGAGCTCTTTCACAGCCTCCGGGCTGACCGACTCAGGAGGGATCGGGCGCATGTATCGCCCGCAGCCGCTTGCAGCCAACGCGACACAACCCACCAGAGTAGCGAAAAGCCTTCTTCCTAGTAGAGCGTTTATCCTCACAGCACCTCGCCCAGAGCCCGCGCACACAACGCGGGAGTTATTTTTCAACGAAACCGCGTAGTCGTTTGCTGCGGCTTGGGTGACGCAATTTGCGCAACGCCTTAGCCTCGATCTGACGAATACGCTCACGAGTCACATCAAAGTTCTGACCGACCTCCTCAAGGGTGTGGTCACTCTTCTCGCCGATACCAAAGCGCATCCTCAATACCTTCTCCTCACGGGGGGTAAGTGTTGATAGAACTTTGCGGGTCTGCTCCTGCAGATTCATGTTCACCACTGCCGAGGCAGGCGACACCGCGCGCTTATCCTCGATGAAATCTCCAAGATGAGAATCCTCCTCCTCTCCAATTGGGGTCTCAAGAGAGATAGGCTCCTTGGCGATACGCAACACCTTGCGCACCTTCTCGATCGGAATCTCCATCCGCTCGGCGATCTCCTCTGGAGTAGGCTCGCGTCCCAGATCCTGCACCAGCTGGCGCGATGTGCGCACGAGCTTGTTGATCGTTTCGATCATGTGCACTGGGATACGAATGATACGGGCCTGATCCGCAATCGCCCGGGTAATTGCTTGGCGAATCCACCAGGTGGCGTAGGTTGAGAACTTATAGCCCCGCTGATACTCGAACTTATCAACGGCCTTCATCAAGCCGATATTGCCCTCTTGAATCAGATCAAGAAACTGCAATCCGCGGTTGGTGTACTTCTTCGCGATCGAAACCACCAATCGAAGGTTAGCCTCCACGAGCTCGCGCTTAGCTTCATACGCGCGCTCCTCACTCTCATTGAGGATATGCACCGACTTACGGAACTCTTTAAGATCCATAAGGGCAGCACTCTCCAGCTGGTCAAACTCTGAGCGCACTGAGTGTAATTTGAGGCCAAGGTCACGGGCCTCATTCGCCTTCAGATGCAACCTGCGACATACCCGCTTAAACTCAAGCTGGTTCTCTGAAACCAGCTCGGGAACTGCGGTAATAAGCTCCTCGCCCGGACGCTTAAGCTCCCGCTCCGTTTGTGAAAGCAGCTCGAATGCGCGATTCACCCGCACCGATAGGTCGCGGATCCCCTGCCCCATAAGGAGATACTGCTTCTGGTTGAGGTTAAGCTCCTCGATCTTTGCCGCATTCTTCTGCAGCATTTTGCGATACTTCTTCTCGTACTCAGGCAGATTGCGCTTGGCGCTGGCACGCGCCTCCTGAAGCTCACGAAACAGCCTCTCAGTCTCACGGAGCGCCTTCCGATACGGAGTAGCTTTTTTAAGGAACTCCTTCTTTTGCTTCTCCTCCTCTAGATTTACCTGCGGCTCCTCCTCTTCCTTGGAGCCTCCGCTATCCTCATCCTCATCACTGACTGGCCGTGGCTTCTCCTCTTCCTCATCATCCTCGGCCTCCTCGGTCTCGGCTTCCTCCTCCTGGAAAAGGTCTCGCAACCTTAGCCGTCCCTCCTTGAGGTCATCGAACAGGGTAGTGACATGATTGAACGCCACCGGCTGCAACAAGAGCTGCTCACGAGCAGACTTCAATCCAGCCTCAATTTTCTTTGCGATCTCGACCTCGCCTTCGCGGGTCAGTAGGCTTACATTTCCCATCTCCCGCAGATACATCCGCACTGGATCTGCGCTGCGACCCAACCCTGCAGCATCTACCTCCTCAGCCTCCTCGGCACCCGCCTCGCCAGCGGCCCCCTCTTGGGCGGTCTCGCCGGCTTCTGTCTCGCTGCTCTCAGCTTCGGCGTCATCAAACATCGCCATAACATCGCCGAGTTGATCTTCACTGCTCACCTCAGATGTGAGCGACTGATCGAGATCCTCGATTGAAAGGTAATCTTTATCCTTGGATATCGGCTCACCGTCCTCTGAGAGACCGATGCTTCGCATCAATTGCTCTTCAGGGCTTCGGGAGGATGCACGTGGCTTCTTCGTTAGAGCGGGGCCTTCAGTCCCCGGCGTCGGCGCCTTTGCTCCGGTCACCTTGCCAGCAGCAGCCTTATCGCCTACCCCACCACCGGATCCTTTCGCCGGCGTTGCTTTGAGCGGCGCCCCTTTTGATGGAGCCTTCGGAGTTAGGGCACCTTTGACTTGTGGCGTCGGAGCGGAAACTTTTGATAGAGGCTTTTTCTTGGCGAGCTCCTTTGGCGCAGCCTTAGAGACCGAGGAGGACTTGCCCTTCAGGATCTCTTTACGCTTTTTCAACCGCAGCGCTGATGGCTCCTTCTTGGGCCTGGCCTTGATGGTTAAACGCCCTTTGGTCGATTTCTTTGCTGGCTTGCCTCGCTGAATCTTCTTGGTCGTCACAAAAAAAATCTTCCCCAACTAAACTTTTCCACCATGCGAAGCGTTAACTCCGCAGTTAACAACAGCGCCCCTTGCGTTAATTTATGCAAGCGATCAGAAATTTCCCGACCGAACTCCACGCACATCGAGCTCACTCCTCGGCAGACCCCTGAAGGATCTCAAGGAGTCGCAGAGCGCAAAATCGCAGAGCGCAAAATCACAGAGCGCAAAATCACAGAGCGCTCAGACGTGCATCTCCCAACCAACATGAAATCAAGACTGTGTGTAAAACCTTTCGCTACCAGCTTCACTGATACGCACACCAAATCGGTGTGGAGCATCAGCGCCGAAAATCGGAACAGATAATTATCCGCTAGGTAGGTGCCCTCAACCCACGCAAGCGTTTGATAGTAATAGAGATTCCAGCAGGTGACAAGAGTAGCACCACGGAAGTTATCGAGCTGATGGTGGCGTGGCCCCGCGGCGCTGCAGATCGAGCAAATTTTGGGCGATTCGAGCCCGTTCCTGCTCATCAGTGGCGCTTTGCAGATCCGCTTCAAGTGCCTTTACTTGTTGAGTAAATTGCACTCGCTGCGCCGACTTTATACAACCATCAAAAAGCACCTTCAGATCGAGCTCTCCGCCCTGACGCATCTCATGAGCCTGCAACCAAAAGCTGCGCCAGCTCTCTCCAAACTGTGAAAGCAACCGCTGCACGGCCCTCTTCTGCTGTTCCTCCGAGCCGGAGCTTATGATCGTCGCCAGCGCCGATACGAACTCGCGTGTTTCAGCACTCAACAGATCGCAGAGCTGCCCATTATGAAGTACTCGCTCAACATACTCCTGTCGCTTTAGCACCACAGCGAGCAGCACATCCCTGTCGAGCGGAGGAAGATCCTTCACCGAGCGGGCCGCCACTGGCTGAGTTGCCGAACCGCGTGCGTCTGCCGCGCCCAAAGGAGCGGAGGGCTCATCGGCAACTTTCACAGCAGCGCCCTGCTGCGAGAGCACAGCAGCTGCCATTTCATGCAAGGAGCGAGGCTCTGTGAGAAGCTTTAGCGCCGCTCGCTCAAGCAGCGCTGAACGTTCAATCCCGTTTCGAATCTTGCCAAGGGTTTCTACCACCTCCGTAGCCACCTTGCCTTTGGCGGCAGCTCCGAGCTCGCGAGCATCCTTGGCTCCCTGCTTCCTGACCAGATATTCCACATAACAGTCAAAAAGCGGCACCGAGCGCAGTTTCTTTAGTTGACTACCGGTCTCCGCAGCATGCGCCAGCGCAAGAGTGTCGGGGTCCTCTCCGTCGGGCAAGAAGACCGCAGAGCAGTCGATCCCTGAGTTGATAAACACTTGATAGCTCTTTCCTGCAGCGTTGATTCCCGCCGAGTCACCGTCAAACAGCAGGGACACACGCTGTGCAAGGTGCGCAAGCCTCCTGGCATGGTTTTCGGTCACAGCGGTGCCGCAGGTTGCGCCTACGTTCTTTACCCCTGCCTGCCACAGCCCGATTACGTCCATATACCCTTCCACCAGGTACAGCTCACGAGAACGCCGCACTGACTCCAGTGCATGGGGCAGCCCGTAGAGGATCTTACTTTTTTCATACACCGGCGTTTCCGGCGAGTTTAGATATTTCGGAGCTGCGGCCAGCGCCTCTGGCGGAACAAGCGGCGGGATAATACGTCCACCGAATCCGGCCACCTGTCGGCGCTCTACCAAGATGGGAAATATCAGTCGTGCGCGAAAGGTATCATACAGCTCGCCGCGCTGGCTGCGTCGCACCAAGCCGGCAGAGACGATCAGATCCTCAGGGGCCCCCTGGGCCTTGAGGTGGGCCAGTAATCTCGCCCGCTCTGGCGGGGCGAACCCGACACCAAATTCCCTCAACGCCTCCTGTGATAGACCGCGAGATTGAACATAATCGAGCACTGCTTTGGGGGCCTTGGCAGCCTCTTGCAGGAAAAACTCATGCGCGAGTCGATTGAGTTTATAAAATTTCTCGCGGTCGGGCTGACGCACCCCCTGCCCGCGGCGGGAATCGTGCTCAACCTTGACTCCATATCTCGCTGCAAGCTCCTCTACAGCGTCGGGGAAAGAGAGCCCGCGCGCCTCCATCAGAAAGGTAATTGCGCTCCCAGATACACCACAGCCAAAGCAGTGATAGAACTTGCCATTATCTCGGATGTGAAACGAGCCTGTTTTCTCGGCGTGAAAGGGGCAGCACCCAACATGGCTGCTTCCCTGACGCCTGAGCTTTACAAACTCCCCGGCTATCTCAAGCAGATTCGCCCGCTCTTTTACCTCTTCTATCGTGCGTTGCGAGATCATAGGCCGTACGTCTTTCTCGCCTCAGTCGAAAACAGATTCCGCTCTTCATCAGGCGCGGTGGATTACTCCTCCTCGCCAGCCGCCCCCTCGGAGAACAGCTCGGCTTGAACATAGATCTCGGTGACCTCATATTCCCGTGAGCCCCCGGGCAGTGCTACGCGCGCGGTATCCCCGACCTCTTTGCCGATGAGCGACTTTCCTAACGGCGATTCACACGAGATCCAACCACGGTCGGCATCAGATTCATCCGCACCAACGATCGAAAGCTCACGTTTATCACCGGAGTCGACATCCTCTATTCGCACAGAGAGCCCGAATACTACGCGGTTAAAGCTGTTGTGGCGGGCAGGGTCGATGATCTCAGCCAAAGCGAGCTTGGCCTCAAGATCGCGGATCTTGGCCTCAGTCATCCCAGACTTCTCTTTGGCCGCGTCATAGTCACCGTTTTCAGAGAGGTCACCGTGCCCCCGAGCAATCTCGATCGCTTTGGCAAGCTCCGGACGCATGGCGCGAAGCCGCTGCAACTCTGCACGCATCTGCGCATAGCCCCTTGGAGTTACTGGACGTTTCATTCGCGAAAAGAGCTCCCTATTAGTTTCGCACCGCGAGTCCGCTCACCCGTGCGCGCCTTGCCAATATTCACCTGGAAGCCGTATGCTACGCCGTAATGCCCCCTTCTGTCGAGGGCGCCGCACCTGGCGTTCCAGCGCCTTGGAAAGATGCCATAATTTAAGGCGGACCACGTCAGCCTACACCGACACCGGCTCCGGGCAAGCGAGGCCAGTGAGAGCTTGCCGGGGCACAAAGCACCTAGGAGACCCGCAGCGATCTTTCTGTAGCAATAAATTCTAGCAGGTGAGTGAAGCGGAGTATGACCAAAGCCCTAAGTGCCAACCGCTGCTCCCAGCGTTGGGCCGAACCTTGTAGAGGCTTAGCTCCGCGCTGGCAATGGCAGCTGTGCTAGGCGCAGCCTCGAGGTCCTGAAGCTTTGCACCCGCTCTGGGTCGACAGCGAACGAAGGACGAGCACAGCGCACTTTGTACATCTGGTTTTCGAAACATGGCCGGGAGGCTGACCGCAGATGCTCAGATAGCGACTCGCGCCGATCTTTCCTTATGACGATGTAGTCAAACCGCACGGCGGAGCGATTGGCATGAAAAGCGCGCACCACCTGCCGCGATCCCACAAGCCACGCGGTGTCCACATCCGATGCCACTACCACCGAGGCCTTGGGCAAGGTCTGATCAACCTCAGCGATACTGCGGTTGATCTCATGCACCTGCAGCAAAGGGCCGAGTGGGCCGTGAGCCGCACCGAAGCAAAAAGATAGGCATAGAGGCGCAGCAACCAAAGTGGGTCGTAGCCGAGTGACCTGCGGAACAGTCGAGATAAAGAGCACGCCTATCAGCATGACCGGCATAATCTGATAGTAGGTGTAAGGATTCCACATCGCATCGAAATTTGTGATCGCAAGTAACGCAAGCTGATACCCAAGGGCAGCCAACGCCGCTCCGCCCGCCCGCGGCAGACGCAAGGCAATGCCGGCTCTACACACCGAGGCCAGTAGCACAGCAGGAAAGACAAACCAGGTAAAGACGCACCAGAGCTTGCCAGCAATAATCGACGGATCAATGAGCTGAGTCGTCGATGCGACACGATCCACGGCGCTAAAGCTGGGGGTAAATAGCCACGACGGCAGCACCCAGCTGTACATGGCGAACAACACCAGGAACGTCCCCCCGGCGGCACCAAGAGCATAGAGTTGACCAGCGCGATACCGAGCCGCGGACTCCCGCCCGAATCGGTCACCAACAATCGCGCCGAGGCAGGATACCGCACCCACAATCAACATCGTCTCTTTACATAAAGAGGCGAGCGCTAAGCAGAGCAGCGCTGCCGCCACTCTGCCGCGCTCAAGAAACAACATGCCAAAAATCACAAAGGGCGCTGCATAGACCTCATCATGCACCTCCCACAGCGCAGGGATTCGCAGCCCCGGATGCATTATCAAAGCACCGATACTGATAGCTATGATGGGGAGTGATAGCTGCCGCTGCTGCCCGAGCCGCATAATCCCCCACAGCGCAACACCAAGGGCTGCAGCGTGGAAGGCTATAGCGACGATCTGCACATTTAACCCAAGGGCAGCTACAGCTCCTGGAATAATAAGCAGCGGCGAGAAGTGGTGAGTAAGAAAGTTTACCCAATCCGTGCTGACAAGCGAAGTGCGGAATTCCCCGCGACTCGCATACTCCCCCATCGCCTGGGTGAAAATGGCGAAGTCCACGCCTTGATCGGCGATGAGGAATCGCACCACCTCGACACCAAAAATCGTTAGACTCCAGCCAATAATCAGAAGCACCAGTGGAGCAATCGAGTATCCCCGTACGCGCACTCGACGCCCTGAGGTAACAGCATCGAGGACAAGAGCAGCGACAAAAAAGAAGGCAAGGTAGCGCACTGGGACGCCAAGGACCCACAACAGAAGAAGAATTAGTGCCGGAATAAGCGCCATAGTTCTTAGGTGTATATTCCATACACCTACTGTTTTGAATAGATGAAACCTATAAAATAAAAGCTGCCCGACAATGGCCCGCCATATGAACAAAGGGCATAACCGACTGGTTTTTAATGAGAAACACGACCGAACACCCCTTTCAGGCCCAACTGGCCCCACCCGGAGCTAAGCCTCAGGCAGGCAATATTCCTCAGGACCCATAAAGCTCGGAATACGATATCGTTCGGTGTCGG
>JBILUF010000339.1:0-3249 GCA_044371155.1 Bdellovibrionota bacterium | reverse complement strand
CAATATCTTTGTCGACAACTCCAACACTGTGTTCATCTTGGACTTTGGCATCGCGGCGATCACCGAAAGTTATGAAACAGGTGTGGCCTCAACGGGGCCGGCTTTGGGGACGCCGGGGTATATGTCGCCAGAGCAGATCGTGAGTGAGCGGCTGGACGCAAGGACTGACCTCTTTAGTTTAGCCATTGTCGCATTTGAATGCCTCGCCGGTCAGCGTCCGTTCGTGGGCAAGACCTTTACTGAGGTGATTGGAAATATCCTCAACTCTGATCCGCAGTCTTTGACCGCTCTAGCTCCGGAGTTGCCGTTGGCATTAGAGGCTGAGTTTGAGCGGGCGCTATCAAAAAAGAAAAATTCTCGATTTGGGTCAGCGGAGGATATGATTGACGCGTTTGCCCGCGCGCTGGGCGTGACTCGCCGCGCTGATAGGGGATTTCTGGCCTCTTCGGCTGGAGCCTCTGAGTGGCAGACGCCACGCTCCAGCACTAGTAGCTCAGCGGTGGTAAGTGCTGGCGGTGTCGGGGCCGAGGATGTATTCGGTGCCGCGGGGCGGGGTGCTGCCGCCGGTGGAGCGGTGCCTAGTGCGGCGATGCGGCAAGGTTCGGGCTTTGGCCGCGAACGCACCTCGATGCTCCAGGCGCTCACGTTTGTGGCGGGTGCTGTGGCGGTGTGCGTGGCACTCGTGCTGTTCTACGTGGTGTATTCTCCGCGTAAGCCGCTGGAAGGAGCAGTCGCCGAATCCGCTCAGTCGCTAGATGCATCATCCTCAAGTATCTCTGCGGAAGCCGCGCCGGTGGAATCGCAAGGGGCCTCGGTGAAGGGTGCGAGTGACTCCCCGGGAGTGCTTGTGAAACCAGCGGTAGAGGAGGTGCCGGTAGGAGTGCCGGTGGAATCGCTCTCGGACAAACAGCTTCTGGGAATTTTGGTAGATGCACGGTCCCCTGAGGGCTCAATCATTGAGTCGCTGCGTGAAGCCACCTCTCGCAAGGTGGCGCAGTTGGTGGATGCCTGCGTGCAGCCTTTGCAACATGACTCATATGTGGTGCGTATTGAGGCGATTAAAACGGTGGCACAAAGTGGAGACCGCCGCATCGTCCCGTTTCTCATTTCAGCCCTTAATGATCATGACCCGCTTGTACGAGGGCATGCAGCCAGAGCTCTGGGGGTGTTGCAGGATAAGCGCGCACTCGCTCCTCTTACTGAGCGAGCGGTGTCAGAGGATGTCCCCGAGGTCCAAGCCGCGATGCGTAACGCGGCAGAGCGCCTTGGTGGTGGATGATATCGAGCCCGTTAGGGCGGGGTATGGAGCCATATCGAGTGAAGCTAGCTTTCACGCGGCGTACCGTGACAAGGATTGGGGCGCAATCTTGACTACTGGAAAGTCAGCCCTTGAAGGGTTAAAACCTTCTAGAGGAAATTAGCTCAAGAAGGCGATGAGATAGCTTTCAGATAGGGGGCTCTAGTTGGAGCCACTTTGTGGTTGGGTCATCTTGTGGTTGGTTCACTCTGGGATAGGAATAGTTTATGAGACGACGAGAGCTCGGCGAGTTTGTGAGAGCGCGTGGATGGGTTGCCCTAGCGCTGTGTATCTGTGCCTTAATGGTCAGTAGCTGTGCGCCGCGTGCACCACGCCCGCCGCCGCCGCCTGCGTATTTTACCCATGAGATCTTGTATCGAGGAGAGACCCTCTCTGTAATCGCCTCCTGGTATACTGGTGCGAGTCAGAATTGGCGCGAGATAGCAGCAGCCAATCCGGAACTGAATCCGCTCCGCCTAAAGCCAGGGATGGAGATTCGAATCCCGCGAGCACTAGTAGTGAGGCAAGATGCCCTGCCCAAGAGTGTCGTAGATGCCGCCTTTGCCCGCACGCGGGCCGCCGCCACTGAGAAGGAGGCTGAGGCGGGCAGCACAGAGACCCCAGGTGCGCCGCAACAGGTGCGTGTGACTCCCCCCGGGCTTGAGCCCGACGGTGGGGTGGGAACCGAGGGGACGACTGGGCTTGCTCCTAAATTGCCAGATCCAGATCAACCGTCTCCCGATCGAGTCCGAGAGGTTTCCGGAGCAGAGGCGGTGCCGAGTGGGGCAGCGGCTGGTGCTGCGAATGTTGATCCCTCACAGGCCCGACAAAAGACTCGTGACCAGCTCTTAAAGGAGCTGTTGGAGGATTATTAGCCCGTAGACGAGTCGCGAGATGTTTTTCTCGCTAGCAATCAAGCAGCACTAGTTCGCGCTGTAGCTCTCCGAGGGCTCTTACGTGGCCGCGGGAGTCTACTGCCACAGTAATCTCAGTGCGCACCCCGAATGCTTTCGGGATATAGATCCCGGGCTCGATAGAAAAACAGCTCTGCGGCAGGATGAGTCTGTCATCATGTGTTTCGAAATCATCGATATTGACCCCTTCGCCGTGGGTCTCGGTGGTTATTGAGTGGCCAGTGCGATGGATAAAATATCGCTCGAACCCAGCAGCGGCAACAACCCGTCGCGCTATCCTGTCAACCTCAAATCCGCGGCACGCTACGCCTTGCTCCATCCGGCGAGTCACAAATTCAAGTGCGGCCTCCCGCGCATCGCGCGCGGCGATAAACGCGCGCTCAAATCTTCGTGGCGGTGTACGCCCGGTATATCCAACCCAGGTACTGTCAAAATAAATCCCTGCGGGTGAATCTACTTTGGCCCAAAGATCGATGAGCACCGGCTGATTGCGTTGTATCCGAGCGCTTTTGGTTGCACTGGTTTCAAAATGCGGATTGGCAGGATGAGCACCCACCCCCACCATTGGGGCAGAGTAGGTTGTGAGCCCGGCAGTTTTAAACCTCCGCATAATACGCTGCTGCACGGCGTATTCAGTCAGCGGCTTTCCGCAGGCGAGTGCGCTACCGATTGCGCGGAAAGCATCGGCGCGAATCAGATCGACTGCCGCTGCTGCCAGGGTGAGTAGCCGATGCCCCGCGGGAGTAATCCGTCCTAAGGTGAGGGTGATAAGGTCTTTAGAGGATACCACCTTATGACCGAGGTTGCGGATGAGCTCAACAGTGCCAGCGTCTACGGTAGAGACGTACGGGAGTGCATTACAAGGAGAGCATTGCATGGCGATGCAGCGCCTATGCCCTCCCAACGCCCTTTGGAGGGCGATGCTAAGCTCCTTCCAGGTAGTATAGTAGAGGGTTGCTCCAGGCAGCGTCGAGATCCGTTCAGGCTCAACCCTACTCATGACTTTAACAGGAACCCCCCTGGCAGGGATAAAATAAT
>JBILUF010000338.1:0-3257 GCA_044371155.1 Bdellovibrionota bacterium | reverse complement strand
CGTTAGTATGGCTAAGAAACCAGCAAAGAAGATGATCGCAAAGAAGAAGCCAGCAGCAAAGGCTGCACCAAAGGCTTCACTAAAGGCTGCACCAAAGGCTGCGCCAAAAGCAAAGCCAACTGCAGCGGCGATGCCAAAGGCTCGCTCTGCGACTAAGCCGCGCAACACCAGCACCCTCTCATACACCCAGTCTGAGGTGATTGAGAATCTTCGTGCGTTTTGTGGGATCGAGAAGCGCTCTAAGGCCAAGGAGATGGCTGAGGACATCGCTTCCTTTCTTATGGATGCTCTGAAGCGTGGGTACAAGGTTCCATTCCTTGGAATCTGCAAGCTTCAGGTTCGCACCTCAAAAGCTCGCACTGGAATTAACCCAAAGACCGGCGAGCAGATCCAGATCCCAGCTCGCAAGCGAGTGCGTTTCACCGCCACCAAGGCGTTGAAGCAGGCTGTGCTGTAGTCAGTAATTGAAATCTGTAGGCCGGTCCTAAGGCTAAAGCCACAGATAATCAGTTCGCTAGCAAAGCAGTAGAGGGGGGCTCTGAAAAAGGGCCCCCCTTTTACTTTGATATAGCCACAAGCCGTCTTCGCCCGTCCAAGACGGGCCTTCCGATTTTTCCGAGGCTACATCAGGCAAGTCAGTGAGAGAGGCTATCCATCTTGCCTGCCATTACTCGCTTCACCGACGTGAAAGGCTGGATACAAGCCTCGGCATAGTCGGGAAAAGCTGACCCGATACAACCAGGGCACTGTAAAGTGCCAGTATCTTCAATGCTGGATAGACTTTCCTGCTTTTAGGTTAGATGCTCTACCAAAACCTCCGCAATGTCCCGCACCTCTAGGGTGCCGTCGCGAGAGGTGAGTTTCGTGCCGTCCTCCATCATCTGGAGGCAGAAGGGGCATCCGGTTGCTATGCGCTGGGCGCCAGTAGCTGCGGCCTGATCCGTGCGTAGCACATTGACCCGCTGTCCCACCTTCATATCAAACCAGAAGTGCCCACCACCGGCGCCGCAGCACATCCCTTTCTCTTTGCTTTTCTCCATCTCGAGGATCTTAAGGCCGGGCACCTTTCGAAGGGTTTCCCGCGGAGCCTCGTATTCATCGTTGTAGCGCCCCAGATAGCACGGATCGTGGAAGGTGTACTCGTTGACCGCACCCTCTTTGAGCGGTAGCGCGCCTTGGCTCACAAGCTCCTCGAGCAGCATGGTGTGATGAATTACCCGAGGGGTTGAACCATCACCGCCAATCGAGCCAAATTGCGGGTATTCATTCTTGATAGTATTGAAGCAATGCGGGCAGTTGGATACCAGGGTTTTAAACCGCACGTTTTGAAGGGTGGCGATGTTCTGCTTTGCGAGCATCTGATACAGATTCTCTTCGCCAAGCCTACGTGCAGGATCTCCGGTGCAAGACTCGGCCTTGCCCAGGACTCCAAATGAGAGACCAGCACGCTGCATAAGTGTAACTAAAGCGCGTGCGATCTTTTGCTTGCGCGGGTCAAATGCTGACAGGCATCCTACCCAGTAGAGGTAATCAACCGAATCGCCCGGCTTCAGCACTGGAATATCCAGGCCAGTCATCCACTTGATCCGCTCATTCGGATCACCAAACGGATTTCCTTGGTTCTCGAGCTTGCGTAAAGTCGCTTGTGCCTCACTTGGAATCTCGCCGTGCATTAGTACCATGTTGCGGCGATTCCCCACGATCTGCCCGACATGATCTATCCCTACGGGACATGCTTCAACACAGGCCATACAGGTGGTGCAGGACCAGAACACATTGGGGTCGAGTACATCGCCAGCTATGCGATGGTCGGCGTCGCCCCCCTGAGCTTTGACGGCCCCTTGCACCCGCTCATTTTGCGAGCGCCATGCTCCAGATGAGAGGAACCCGTCCTGAGTTCGCTCCACACCCGAGGCGCTTAGCGTCAGGCTTTCGGTGAGTGCGGCATCCATGCGCTGAAGCGCTTTGGGCAATACAGAGGCGGAATTCGTTTTGCCGTCCGTATGTAATCCAAGCATGTGGTTGCGGGTATCCAAGATAAGCCATTTAGGGGAGAGGATCTTACCTGAGTTGTATGCGGGGCAGGCGTCCTGGCAACGACCACAGCTTGTGCAAGCATCCAGATCGAGGCGCTGCTTCCAGGAATAGTCGCGAATAGAACCAAGGCCCAGAGTCAGCTCTGCGCCACCTTCAATTAACTTTTCAAGGTCTCCTGGCGAGTCTAATGCGCCCTTAGCCCGACGACGATTCTTGAAAAATAGGTTAGCTGAGCTCGATAGGATATGGAAAAACTTAGTGTACGGAAAAAGCGCAACGAAGGCGTAAACTGTAAGGGTATGAAACCACCAGATCAAATAGTGCAGCGTTTTTGTCGCCTCAACAGAGATTCCCCAAAAGAACTTCGCCACAATTAGACCGATTGGTGAATAGGCTGCCCAAGGGTCATTCGTCGCCCGAATTCGCAACCCCTCGAGCAGAAACCCCTGAATCACCAGGACCACAAGAAAAGTCAGAATAATGTTTTCCGAGAAACGCCGATGAGTCACATCAGATTGCGTTATGAAACGCCGATGAGCAGCTAATGCACACCCAATCAAGAGTCCAAAACCAAATAGATCACTCAGGAGTGTTACAATGAGATAGAAATTCCCACGGTAAATTTTGATACCTAGATCATGATCGATCGCCACCATTGTGGTGGTGAATAGCAGCACCAGAAACCCGACATAGATGAGGGTGTGGAAAAGCGCTGGGGTGCGCTCGCGGTTAACGCCGTGCTGAAAGAGCCCCCAAGATAACAGGTCAAAAAATCTTTGAATGTATCCCCCCTGGTGCTCGGGAGATTTTGTGCCCTCTGCCCACAGCTCGGCACGTCGGATAATTCCGACCGCTCCGATGGCAAGAGCCACCACCAAGAGCCCATACATGGCGATAACGTTAGGAAGGGTATTTATATTCCAGAGAATTTCACGGGAGGCGACTTCGTTCATAGTGGTCCAATATATCAAGCTGATGCGGTAGCGATGAGGGGTATTATGCGGGGAGTTCGCTCTCAGGCCAAGGATAAAAAGCCTTTGAATTATACCCCTTAGAGATATTCGGGCTGATAGCCCACAAGAGGGCTGCTCCAAGAGCGTTGACAAACGGCCTCGGTAGCCCTGAAAATGGGGGAGTATGGAAAGAACGTCATCGGGTGGCTGGAAGTCACCCTCCCGCGACATGGCGCGCCTGGTGAGTAGCGCTGAATGTCTAGTCCT
>JBILUF010000337.1:0-3259 GCA_044371155.1 Bdellovibrionota bacterium | reverse complement strand
CCTCCCTCCGCACCAGTTCTGGTGGCACCCAGCTAGGCAGCCAGCGCTCGGGCAAGGTAATCTCGACGGTTTTGCCGGAGAGCTTATTGTGGAATCGAAACCTAAGCGCCAAAAGTCTTAGCTCTGGCGCTGGAATTCCGCCGTAGAAGTTATCCCCAACAATCGGGTGTCCAAGCGAGGAGGTATGCACTCTGAGCTGATGGGTACGCCCGGTCTGGGGCTTGGCCAATAGTAGGGAGCCGGAGGGTCCGGGGGTGTCTGAGACAGCCGCAAGGGTACGGAAATGAGTCACCGCTGAAAGACCACCAGAATCCACCACCCGTCGGAGGATCGAATGCTCGGGGTCTTTGCCGATCTGGTTTTGCACAAGTTTTTTCTGGAATGAGACTGCAGGCGAGACATGCAGGAGGTAGTATTTTTCGACGGCGTGTTTTTCAAATGCTTGCTGTAGCACCGAATGCATCCGTTTGGATTTACTAAATAGCACTAACCCCTGTGCGGAGGTATCAAGCCGAGAGGGCATGTGCACTGGCTTGCCCAGGTATTTCTCGACAAATTTACGGAGATAAAAGTGGCGCTGTTCTTTGGACTGCCCGCAGGGAAGCTTGGCAGGCTTAAAGGCTGCGATAATGTCATCGTCTTCAAACACGATCTGCTCGGTGCTAAATTTGGTAAAAAGTGCCGAGGCTTTGGCGATTTCAAACTTAGGCTCGTAATACTCAACTCGGCACGGCGCATTAAGTGGCAGATCTTCAATCGTCTCCTCGCCGTTGATATAGAGGCCGCCAAACGCTAGCCGGTCTTGCCATGAGGCGCGGTCGATGTGTGGGAGCTCTTTTGTGAGGGCCGCGAGCACTGAGGATGGACACTCCTTTGGGGTGTGATAGGTGAACACCCAATGGGTGCTCGTCAGGGTGGAGTGTAAGCGGTCGAGGCGATTCATTATACTACCTGTTTGCCATCCCACGGCGGCCTTTTCAATAACTGGGAGTGAAATTCCTCAATGTTGGGTGGTGGGGGAGTTCCGGCTCTCTTAGAGTGTCCGCTATGGCCAAGGTGTCGTCGGAGAAGCTGGCGACATAGGCGCTGTATCTTGCCCGTACTTTATCGTGGTTGAAATATGTGAATACAAGTCATAGCTGGCCGTGCATCTCTAGCTTGGTTGCAACCGATTAGATCTGCCTGATTTCGCCAACGCTCCGTCCGGGCAATTTGCAACTATTTCTAATGCACCTGCGCCTCGGCACCTATGGCTGTTGGCCGCTCCTTGCCCTCTAGCATGCAGCGAATCCATCCTGCTAAGACCTCCGTAGTGTATGGCTTTAAGAGCACTGCGATTCGCTCACGAGCATGTGAAAGGTGCTCAACCTCCTCACCGAGAAGCCCCGTGATCATGATAACCGGCATATCCGGACGCCGCGATTTAATCCGATGCAAAAGCTCAACACCAGAGAGCTCCGGCATAGTCTTGTCTGTGATGACAAGGTCAAACCCCGAAGGATTCCGGTCAAACAACTCCCAGGCTGCCTGGCTCGAGGAGTATCCCGAGACCTTGTAGTTTAAATCAGTGAGGATCTGTGTAGCTAAAGTGACAAGCCCTTCCTCATCATCCACAAACAAAATACGCTCACCTCGGCCCAGGAGCGGATGGGCCGCCTCACGAGACTCCTCCACAAATTTCCCACCCGACACCGGGAAGTAGAGGCAAAATGTCGCACCTTGGCCGGGGAGGCTCTCTGCCCGTATCGCTCCGCCGTGGGTGCGCATAATTCCGTGCACCACCGAAAGTCCTAGGCCTGTGCCCTTGCCGACATCCTTTGTAGTGAAGAACGGATCAAAGATTCGCGGCAGCACAGCCTCGGAGATGCCCGGCCCAGAGTCTCGAAATGTTAGTAGGAGATATCTTCCCGGAATGAGCTCAGGGAGCGCCTCGTTTTGATGAGTTCCCACCGATGTCTGTGAGAGCGTGATCTCGATTGTGCCAGGGTTATCGCCGATTGAATCGGCTGCGTTCCCAGCTAGGTTTAAAAGCACCTGATGGATCTGGGTTTGGTTTGCCTTAATAAGCGGAGCTGCCTTATCCACCGACACCTTGAGGGTGATGGATGAGGGTAGAGTTGCACGCAGGAATGAAAGCGCTTCATCAATCGTCGCGGCAAGCGAGAGTGGGCGGTTCTCAGAGCTGTCCTTGCGGCTAAAGGTCAGAATCTGTCCCACTAGGTTTCGTGCTCTGAGGGAAGCAGCCAGGACATGATTGAGATGCTCGCTGGCTGGATTGGCGGCAGGAATCTTTCGTTTGGCTAGTTCGGTAAAGCCGATGATGGAGGCGAGGATGTTATTAAAGTCATGAGCGATGCCGCCGGCCAGTGTGCCGATCGCCTCCATCTTGGTGGATTGCCGAAGCTCGTCTTCAAGTGTTCGTTGACGCTCCTCAGCACCTTTGCGCGGGGTAATATCGGTAAGCAGACCTTCAATTGCGACTAGGTTGGCATTTGAGTCATAAATGCCTTGTGATTGGTCCCGCACCCACTTCATCGACCCACTGCGAGTTACAATTCGGTAGTCTACCTCGTACGGGTCGTGCAGGATCTTGAAGTGTTCAAATTTACTATCCGCCAGATGTTTATCCTCTTGGGCAATAAGAGTGGAAAATGGCAGATCGGCTCGGGAAGTAAGCTCAGAGGAGTGGTATCCCGTAAGTTCATAGCAGCCTCCGCGGGCGTACGAAAAGCAGGCGTTGGGGTGAGGGGGCACACGGTATGCGATTCCTGAAACATTTGCCAGAGTGCGCTCGTAAGCGGACTCTCTTTCGCGTAGCTCCTCAGCAGTCCGCGCTCGGCTCAGAGCGATCCCGGCAAGGGATGCACATTCTTGCAGCAGCTTGATCTCGGTCTGTGAGGCAGTATGTGGGCGCAGGAAAAACACAGTTAGAGCAAAGGTGCCCGTGCTTGGCCCGTCATGTACGGGCTCGCTCCACACCGCGCGCACTCCGGTGCGAGTGAATAGCAAGGTGCCCTCCTCGGTGCGCGAGATCTGCCCGAGATCTTCGATAATCATCCGTCTGTTGGCATAAAGGGTGGCTGCAAAGCAGCAGCTCCGCGGGCTCGGCGTGCTCATCTCGATCACAGCGCGAATCTCACTGTCTAGATGCGAAGCGGCTCTTACCTGCGCGATGGGGGTGCCAGGGGGGGAGTGTAGAATTGCGACCTGAGCTCCCATCAGTTGGGATTCACAATATGCGGAGATCTCGTGTAATACG
>JBILUF010000336.1:0-3262 GCA_044371155.1 Bdellovibrionota bacterium | reverse complement strand
ACGGTGGAGGAGGTAGCTGAGATAGTCCCGTCAGCTCACTATCTTGAGAAATTTCTGATACGACCAGATCGGACTGTATTCGCGGCAGCCAGTGAGCTCGTTGAGCTAGCGCTCCAACGAGCACCACATTGGATCGCAATTGGGGATCTTCGAGCAGGTGCCGCAGCAGCCCTCATACGGGCCTTCCACGGCAACCTCTCCTGCGTGATGACGGTGCAAGCTGCCTCAGAGGATGCAGCGATTCAGGCCTTGGCTGATGACCTTTGCACTCAACCTGGCTTCGCCCGAAACGATGAGACACCGCGACGACTACGTGCCGCAATTGACCTTGTAATCAGCATGAACAGCTCCGAGGGACGGCCCTATATTGAGTCAATCCGGGAACGGGGCAGCTCCGTTGAGGAGCCGTCGATTGAGCTGGTGCGATTTGCTGGAGAGCAGACTGGTAAGCGGGCTTGGCATCTCATGCGCCCCTCCAGTCGTCTGATACAGGTGGTGCGCGAACGAGGGCATGAACTACGACTGGGGGCTGGGCTACTTGCGGCACCCTAAATCCCACCGCCACGAGAACCGAGGAGGGGGGACAGGCTGATATGGGCACCGCCGGGTGGTCTTAAGGTTGGCGCTAACGGGCTTGAGGCCCCAAGGCACCAAGCCCCAAGATGATACGAGCCTCGCTGTGCTGATTAACAAAACAGGGTATACTAACGACCTATGGCAAAAGTGCTGATTGTTGAGGATTCTAAGTCGCAAGCTGCGATCATTGCAGAGATAGTCCAGAAAGCTGGACACGAAGCGGCTGTATGCGCAGAGGTCTCCTCTGGCGTGGGCCAGGTGTTGCAGGCATCGAATCCTGAGATCGTGCTGCTGGATCTGGTGCTCTTAGGCGCCGATGGCAAACCAAGCGCTGATGGGTTCCAGGTCTGTCGAGAGATAAAGCGCCTCTCACAGAACCGCATCAAGGTCGTGGTCATCAGCGCCAAGGGCGACGAGGACTCGGCCGAATGGGCGTTGTTGCAAGGAGCAGACGCCTTTCTGCAGAAGCCGTTTGCAGTAGAGGATTTAGTCGCGGTGATGTCCCAGATGATCAACTCCGGCACTTAGGCCAACAATAACGACCGTCAACCGATGCAGATTTTGCTTCTTGAATCATCAGCCCCCACCCGCGCCATGCTGCGCGGGCGAATTATCGAGGGGCTCCGTCAAGCTGAGATCCGAGGGCTCGAACTCACTGAGTGCCCTCTCGAGGCGCTAGCACAGCAGCAATGGGCCACGATCTGTGGGGTGGTAATCGGGCCATCCTTCCATGCTACCAGCGAGGGAGTGGTGGAGCGCATCCGCACCCATTTAGGCTCGGGGCCATTAGCATTTGTACTGGAAGAGGATGCTTATGCGCTGCAAGCTGCCTCAATGGCTCGCAAGCTCGACCTGCAGGTGCATAGCATGGGAGAGCTTACCGGCTTGGTGTCATTTCTCATCGAGTGTGAAAAACAGCATACTCGTATTGCAAGCCGAAAAAATCGCGGTATCTTTGGGATCGCCCAGCTAAAAGGCGGAGTGGGCACCACCACCGTTGCAGCCTCGCTGGCTGGATGTTGGGCACGACATGGCACCAAAAGTGTGTTGATTGATCTTGATGATGTCACACCAGCACTCACCGCATGGGCGCGGGTGGGAATGGCCAAACGCACAGCAGTCTCCGAACACCTCGCGTTAGGTCAGGTGCCCGAAAGCAGACTCTCAGATCTAGCGGCACGCATTGATGGGTTTAACAACAATCTTGCCGTAATTGGCCAGCCGGAGTCGTACAACGAAGGTTTTCACTTCAAAGCAAACGTAATCGACTCCGCTCCGAGCGCTGCTGAATTTATGCACTCCCTCATTAGTGCGTTAAAGAGCGAGTTTGAAGCGGTGGTGCTGGACCTATCCCGCTCATGGGGACTTGCCACATTTGCCTCGCTGCAACGCTGCGAACGGGTGATCCTCGTAGTGGATGAGGATAAGCAATCGATGCTGCGCTCGATTGACTCTCTACGGCGGATGAAGAAGGAGTCAGATGATCCTGAGGAGTTTGACCTCTCTCGCTGGACGGTACTCGTAAACGCCTACACCGGCGATCGCGTGCCGCTCCAGGAGGCGCGAGCTTTATTTGAAGAGAGCGAGATCTTCGGAGCCTCGCCACCGCTCGTAGCCGTCCCCTATTCATCCGCTGGCCCTGCCTGGGCAGAGAGTGATCGCACCCTTTTTGATCTAGCTGAGCCAGTGTATCAAGAGGCGATAAAACAGATCGCTTATAACCTACTCCCCTTTAGACTCGACTCCAGTAGCGGGCTGCAACGGAGCGGATTGTTACAAAAACTCAAGAAACTAACCGGCGCGGGGTAGCCCCCTGCTGCGTCATAACAGGCTGTCATGGCAGCCTCCGTGGGCTATAGCCACAGATGACCTTACGCAGGGTAAGATAACGCCCTCGATTTATCTCTAAAAATCCCTTGGATTAGGGTATTTGCAGCGTCGTTGTCACGCCCTATCGGAACTAAGATCTGGATTCAAGGCACGTTTTCTGTAAAACTATTTTACATGAATGCAACTACAAAACTCCTAATCGTCGACGATGAGCCGAATATGCTGCTGGTGCTTGAGGAGGCGGTGGCACCGCTTGGTTTCCAAGTGACCAGCGCTGGCACCTACGCAGCTGCGCTGGAGGCAATCAGAAGCACTGAGCCCAACATGGTGCTGTGCGACCTAAGACTGGACACAGGCTCAGGGATGGAGCTTTTTGATCTCTCCCGCAGCTTCCCGAAACCACCAGAGTTTGTATTCCTCTCAGGACACGGCACAATTGAGTCCGCAGTGCACGCACTCAAGGGTGGCGCATTCGATTTTCTCACCAAACCAGTCACCGATGATCGCCTTATCTCGGTAGTGAAGGCTGCGGCAGAGCGCTCTCATGCGGCGGCGTCAACCCCGCAGGCAGATCGCGCTGGGGGCAGCGCCATCTCGTTGCGCAACGAAGTCGAGGACCACGAGCGCGCCCTGATCGTTGCAGCACTTGAGCGAAACGGCTGGGTGCAGGCCAAGGCCGCTCGCGAGCTAGGTCTTGAGCGAAGCCATCTGCACTACAAGATTAGAAAATACAATCTGGCAAAACCTCAAGACGCTGGAGCGAGCTAACAGCGCGGCCCCAAGTGGGTCAGCTCCCTGACTTACTCGCTTTAATTCGCGGCTTTAATCCTGTACAAATGCAGAAGGGGCAAAGGTG
>JBILUF010000335.1:0-3326 GCA_044371155.1 Bdellovibrionota bacterium | reverse complement strand
CCCTGATTGGTATCAACGATGCCCCACCCGATGCGCGGACGCAGCACCCGCCCCTTGTTGATAAGATCTGGAAGCACCCGCTTGATCTGATTGATCGGGACAGCAAACCCAATGCCAGCCGAGTCCCCCGAGCTACTAAGGATCGCCGAGTTAATCCCAATGAGCCGGCCATCTAGATCCAGCAACGCTCCGCCCGAGTTGCCCGGGTTAATGGCCGCATCGGTCTGCACCAGTCCACGCATCGTGCGGGTATCAGTCACCCGCACCGTGCGATCAAGACTCGAAAGAATTCCTGTTGTGAGGGTGCGATTTAGACCGAATGGATTGCCTATCGCCAACACACGCTGCCCCACCTCGAGCCGAGCAGAGTCTCCAAAGTTAAGCCCCGAAAGCCCTGGCGGAGGATTTATCACCTGCAACACTGCAAGGTCAGTCTCACGATCCACCCCTAATCGGCGAGCCTGCGCGGTCTGTCCGTTAGCAAATGAGATCTCTATCTGCTGAGCGTCCTGCACCACATGCAGATTGGTGAGGATAATACCGCGTTTAGGGTCGATAATGCACCCCGACCCCGTACCCTCGCGCGGGCGGATTGAGAAGAATATCTCTGATGGATCAACTGTGAGGGTTATGGTGGTGATAAACACCACAGCTTCGTTGGTGTTCTTGTACACCTGGATCTGACGCTCCTCCTCCGGACTACGCCAGGCCACCGAAGACTCCGATATCGCTCCTGCCGGAGTGCCGCGAGTGATAATCAGCACGGCGCCGACAATACCCACGGCGATCCCCACTACAAAGAACACCGCGCGCCAGATCGCTCGGATACCGACATTACTCAAACGACTCATCCTCTTCAGCCTCCACCTCGCCTGCAACACCCAGGAGCCGCACCCGCTCCACCTTAATCACTCCTGGCACCATCTCAATCGCGCGATTTATCTTCTCAAGATGGCGAGCATCCTTGACCGTAATCTCAAAGGTATTGACGGCCTTTCCAAAATCGGTGGTCTTAATCTGGGCGCTACTAATATTAGCCCCACTGTCAGTAATTGCGCGGCTCACATTGGCCAAAAGCCCCATCTGATCCTGAGAGTGTACTGTGATTCGCACCTTGCGTGGAGACACCGCCTCGGTATCCCATGTCACCGCTACTGTGCGCTGCGGATCGCCATTGAGCACCTGGGCGCAGTCAGCGTAATGGATCGTGACCCCTCGTCCGCGTGTGATAAACCCTACGATACGGTCCCCGGGCAACGGCTCGCAGCACTTGGCAAACCTCACCACAATGTCATCAAATCCGCTCACCCGCACACCAACTTTCTGCCGGGATGCGCGAGCCGCACGCTCAAAAATTCGCCGCAGCGGCGATTGCTCTTGTCTGGCTTCGGCCTCAGGCGCGGAGCCCTCTGGCAGGAGCTTGGCCATCACCCGCGAGGTGCTGAGCTTGCCATATCCTATATCAGCATACAGGTCGGCTTCGCTCTTCTGACCCATCTCCTCGGCAAGCTCTTGTAGCTTACCCTCTTTCTCGGCCTTTCTAAGGCTCACCTTGACCTTGCGCAGATCTTTAGAGAGTAGCTCCATCCCGATAGCGATTGCGTGTGCACGCTCCTCGGTTTTCAAAAATGCACGGATCCGTTGTTTGGCCTTACTGGAGTGCACAAACTTAAGCCAGTCTTTGCTTGGCACATGATTCTTTGAGGTAAGGACCTCCACCGTGTCCCCGTTACTCAGTTTGAAATCAAGCGGAACAATCTGGCCGTTGACTTTAGCGCCTGTGGTGCGATGCCCCACATCAGTATGCACTGCATAGGCGAAGTCCACCGGGGTGCAACCAAAGGACAATCGCAGCAGATCCCCCTTGGGAGTGAATACAAACACCTCTTCTGGAAAAAGCTCACTCTTTACTGACTGGATGAATTCATCAGGGTTCTTAAGATACTGCTGGGTATCCACAAGATCGCGTACCCACTTAAGGTCAAACCCACCTTGAGTATCGGGCACACCACGCTCCTTGTACCGCCAGTGCGCTGCAATTCCCTCCTCGGCTACACGGTGCATCTCTAGTGTGCGCACCTGCACCTCGATGCGCTGCCCATGTGGCCCAATCACCGTCGTATGCAGTGATTGATACATGTTGGGCTTCGGCACTGCGATGTAATCTTTGAATCGCCCTGGCACCGGCTTCCAGGTGGCGTGCAGCACCCCAAGGGTCTCGTAGCAGGCGCGCATCGTCGGCACGATCACTCGAAATCCTAAAATATCATGCACCTCGTCAAAGCCGATGTTGGATTTATCCATCTTCTGCCAGACCGAGTAGGCATGCTTGGCCCTGCCCGTAATCGACGCAGAGATGCCAGCCTCCTCCAAGGTACGCTGAATCTCGCGGCAGGTCTCCTCGATATAGACCTCGCTCTCCTTCGCACTCTGCGCAAAGCGCTCGTGAATGAGCTTATAAATCTCTGGTCGTAGGTATAGCAGGCATTTATCTTCAAGCTCTGACTTGATCCAGTGAATACCCAATCGATTGGCGAGCGGCGCGTAGATCTCCTGCGTTTCACGAGCAGTCAGCCGCTGCTTGTGCTCCGGCTGAAACTGCAAGGTGCGCATATTGTGCAGACGATCGCAGAGTTTAACCAGGATCACCCGAATATCCTTGGCCATCGCCAGCAACATCTTGCGAAAGTTCTCGGCCTGCCGCTCCTCGCGCGACTCGAACTCAGTGCGAGTGAGCTTGGTCACCCCTTCGACTATCTCGCCGATGTCCTCACTAAACTCACGCCCCAGCTCCTCATGGCTAATGCCGCAATCTTCAATCGTGTCATGCAGCAACGCGGCACACACAGTGGGGATATCTACCTTGAGCTGGCAGGCCAGCAAGGCGGTCTCGACAAGATGAGTAAAGTAAGGCTCGCCCGAGGCACGCACCTGCCCACGATGGGCCCGCTCAGCAAACTCGTATGCCTTCTTTACAAGAGCCAGATCGGGCTCAGGATGATATCTTTGAATTGCGGCGGAGAGGGTTTCAAAATCCATCGCATTCCGGATCAGAAAGAATCGATTCCCTCACTCACGCCATATCGCTTCGCAACCCTGTGCGGCAAGCAAATGAAGGGAAGACACCTCGCGTTGCCATTCCTGGACCAACGCGCATCAGGGCCACCAACACTAGCGATTAGCCGACTCCGCTACACCTGCGGCATCATCGGACTCAGACTCAGTAGCTGCAAAACCAGCGGTCTCGGCAGCAGGAATCGTAGTAGTAGTAGTAGTGGCAGCGCCTGCCTCAAGTTGGCTTGCTCGAAGTGCCTCAGCAGCCTCGC
>JBILUF010000035.1:0-11276 GCA_044371155.1 Bdellovibrionota bacterium | reverse complement strand
CAGATCCCACATCTTGGCCCAGGCCCAAAAGCTCATCCAGGTAAAGAGCGATTTGTGCATCCCTGGCAGAATCAGCAGCAAGCAAGCAAAGGGGTAGCCGATAGAGAGATAGTAAAGCAGGATGCCCTGCATATGCGGCATCATCATCGCCCACTGATAGAACTCAGAGGATTTATTCTTGACTCCGACAAAGCGCAGATGCCCCTCGGCGCTATCGGCGGTGATGCGCGATGAGATCTGCCCAGGATTTAGAGCCGATTGCCTCAGAGCTGGGCGTGCAATCGCCATCTCGTTTCTGACCATATGCACAAAGAGCAGATCCTGAATAAAAGACACCTGCTCCTGCAGCGTTAACTGGGTGCCATCGTTTTGGGCCCCGGAGTCGCCGTTCGCACTCAGCTTCCTGATATTCCAGCCGTATAGTAGATTATACGCCATCTGTTCTGGACTTGAATCAGGTGGTAGGCTCGCCATCATCTGGGTAAATGTTCGGCTAGCCTCCCAACGCAACCCAAGCACAATAAACTTAAGGTAGTTGCGGCAGCTAAGACTACGAGCATCCTTTAGATCCGTATACAGATCGTCTGAGATCTTGATCGCCTTGCGAAACCCCCGCTCGTTCTCATCCTTTAGAAGATTCTTAAGCTCGCGCGGGAAGGGAACTAGCTGATTCCCCAAAGCCTGCCTAACTTTATCGTAGCCCTCGCCGTTGAGCGGATCCCAGCTAGCTCCGCTTGAAGTGTTCGAAGCTCCGCTTGAAGTGTTCGAAAAATAGTAGCTGGTGTCGGTCTTTGTTTCAAAGATGCTAGCTGGGGCATTTTTGCCTTTGCCGTTCATGGCTCTTACGAATTTTGCGGGATCAACCACGGAAGAGAAACGCTCACCACATTCGCTGGCAAAGAACCGAGTTAATGAAGTGCGCAGATCGGGGCTCTGCACCCGTGCATCAGTGATATTCTGAATAGTACCCCACTTAAGGCTCGATACCTGGAACCACTTATCATCCGGGCTGGCCGTTTCGTAGACGCCAAAGGGAAGCTCGCTTGGCAGACTGGTCGCACTGGATGTAGCTGATGATTTACGCTGGTTATACATTCCAGTCATTCGAATGAGCCCTTGGATGGTGCCGCTGATGACGCTGTCGTAGTAGGCGTAAAAGTACGGAACCTGAATTGGCTCAGATGGTGCTGCGTTGTTGCTGATCGTGACGGGGCCGCTACGGGTACCATCAGCAAGGCGAACCCCTCTGACCGCAATGTTGGAGTTATTGAGACCCACCTCCGATAAACGCCACACCTCGCGCTGATCCATCTGGACACCAGCCATCTGCCATCCCATCCCCATCACTGGAACGGAGGTGCCGATGAGCCAGCGATAGATTGCAGGCCCAAGGAAAAACCACATATAGGTGCGTGGTGGGGCGCCAAGTGCTAGACTGATAAGTCCGCCGGTGGCGGCAATAACGTACAGAAGTGGTCCGAGTGCGCCGAGGCTTGTATGCAGCATCTGATCAACAAGATCGGACATGACCCACATGCCCTGGGTGCCGTAGGCGGCTGCAATCGCGCTCACGGCTGAGCCTGGGCAGCTTACTCCGTCGCAGGTGTCGATAAGGCCGGCTGAGCTGCTTTGTAGCTCCAGGTTGAGAAGTGTGTGAAGTATATCAAGTAGCATCATAACCTTCGCCTTAACCCACTACTGTCCAGTCGTGTTATTGATCGAACCCTTATTGCCGCCACCCTCAGCGTAGCTACCGGTGATAGGTGCACTGCTCGCAACGTTTCGCTCTGTGTACCAACCTGCTATCTCCATGTTTACTGTGTTTAGCTCTTTATTGTTGCGGTCCATCGCAAGATCAATCTGGTTGGTGCCCGCGGTGGTATGAATCGCATCCAACATATGCTCTCTCACCAGTGAGTCATATCCACCAGTTGAGTTAACGGCCACAAAATCCTCTGCCTGCGCCATGGTCCCCAGGAACTGGCCGAATGCGATACGCTCAGCGAGGAAGAATGCGGCCTGGATACGCTCCTTAGAGTTTGTTGCTAATGCCTGTCCGCGCTTGCTCTTATCCTGAGAAAGAAGAGCGGATATATCAGATGGCTTACCTGGTTTCGTGCTCAGTGCAGCGCAACTAGTGGCATCGACATCGCCTGATGACTCGTCTTTAAACTTTGCAAAGAGTGCTTCAAATAGCTTAGGCGATGGCCTAAACCCGATGGTAGAGAGACGAATCAGTAGCTGATGGGCTCCAGCATAATCCGCCCAGAAGTTACCCTTGGCGTTTGATGGCTTCTTGAATTCTCCATCATCTTCCCGAGGAATCTCTGGCAGGTCTGATGACGAGTTCTGTATGGGTGTTAACTCGTACTTGCAACGCAGCGACAGCAAGGCATGGATATCCTTATAGCGGTCGATCACTAGCTTCTGAAACAATTGCTCGGTTCGTTCCGTAGGAGGGATACGAGAGACCTCCACCGCAATAGCGCCATCGGCAGTCTCTATGGTGGTGTCTGGAGAGAAATTTGCGTTGGGCGCACCAATCGTTAGCTGAACATCTCCGATCATCCTCTCAAATGAGCGTCGGAGTTTCTTCATGGCCTCTTTGTGCTCGGCTGGCGGGGTCTGTCCAACTGGGAAGCTCAATGCACGGTTAAAGAGGAAGTCGAGTCCACGAATTACGTTGTCTTTGATCGGAGAGCCGTCATAGTAGGTATCCCCAAGCCCTGCCTCAGGGTTGTTCGATGGATGATTGGGATCCTTTTTGAAGTCAACAGGGGTGGTGTTGACGGCATTAAATGGCTGAGGGCTATTGGCTCCGGCAACGTTTCTCTCGCCGCTTAGTGCTATGCCTTGGGCCTCGATCCAGCTTTTGCCGGAGGCTCGTTCACGCACCATAGTTGTGTCGTAATTTGCTGCGAGGGTGGCGCCTGTGCCAGGAAACGCCTGAGCTCGGGATAGTATAGCCTGGTCTGCGGCAAGTCTTGCTTGAACGTTTGTGCCGGCTACTTGCATCGAGTCCATCATGGCGCGTGCTAACGCGGGCTCTGTGAGATTAAGAGTCGCTGCAAGGACCGCAAACGGGCTCGAGAGATTCCCTGTAATCTGATCTACGTACGCCTTCGAGTTGAGGGTGTCGGTGACGCCGCTCATCGGCGACAGAAAGTTCATTGCAGTTACCTTTTTCCCAGGGGTAGTTCTTAACTTCGCTTCATCTGCCGCGATACAGTCCGTGGGGTTGCCGTTAGAGTCACGACACCAGGTGTTGGCACCGGTGAGCCGACCAATCCCAGGGTTGTCGTTGGTAGAGAACGAATTCTCAGATTGGTCTCCAAAGTTGTTGCCTGGCCCTGCTTGGCGTCCGATCCGCACCCCTTCCTCTAAACGACGCAGTGCATACCCCTCGCCGCCATCGGGTTTCTCACCGCCATCACTTGGACGATCAGAGGGCTTAAATGAATCATCCTCATTGAATAGGGTCTCAATATCTGATTCAAAGGTGGGGGGGGCGGAGTTGTTTGCAGATGTCCCGGAGGGGATCCCTGATCCGGCACCAGCCCCGAAGGTAGGGATAAAAGTAGGTAACTGAAAGGAGTTATTACCAGCGCCCTGACCAGGGTTGTTTGGCTGTGCAAACGCAGGGATCGAGATCGCCATGTTGGCGGTGATAAGCGAGGCAGCTAGGGTGCGAATTAAGAACTTTCCGCTACTCATACGCTTGGCGCCCCCTTAAGAGTGCTTATTAACTCATCCATAAACTCAACGGTGGCAGGGCTGGAGAGCAGCACTGCCTTTTTCTGCTCAGGGCTTATCAGTGCTAGGCTACAGGTGGCATTTACCCCCAGCTTCTGCGCTAGCGCTGAACCATCGCGCATCGGGAAGGGGAGGTTTGACGCGATGCGAGTGGTTAGCTCGGTAGAATCGCCAAGCGTTGCGGCCAGTAGACTTACCTTAGGATCGGTGCCGTGCTTTCGCGCCAGCGTCATCATCTCTTGCAATGTGCTGCAGAGCATCGGCCGTTTTGCATCCACAAAAACAATCAGGCTTAGTGACCCGTTACCGTTTGTCGGTAGATCAGTGCGATCACTTAATGCCGCCTTGATTGCTTTGCGATTGCGACTTTGAAAGATCTGCTCTGCTCCTGCGGGTGAAGGCACAGCTTGCGCCTGGGAGGCGAGGGTGAGTAGCTTTTGCACCTGTTCATCCCGCTTGGTTGCGGCCAGTGCTTGGTGCTGGTTGAGGGTGGGTACGTTGAGCCACTGAGTTCCCTCGGCCAGATTGTTACTCTTCATCACAGCGCTTGTCATACTCACAACATCTCCGTACACCTTCTGGTAGCGCTGTAGTGATTTGATGTATTGCTGTGCGTAATCATATGCGAGCCCTTCATCCCCGGCATCAAGCGCCTCCAACATCCCCTTCATTGGGGGTGGGGCATCGGCCTGGATTCGGATCTTGGGATCCTCGGTGGGGTCGCCGTATTTTTTGCTCAGCCGCTCGCGCAAAGAGGCTGTGTCATCTGCCTCTAAAGCGGACTCCTTAGACTCTTCAGATTCTAGAGATGCGGCGGGCTGTGTTGTGGCCTGCTCTTCGGCCATTGGCTGTGTAGAGAGCTCTGGCTGGTCATCTTTCATCCGCGGCATCAACATCTTGACCTCGCTGTCAAAGACGGTGGCGGCCATATCTTTAGGGAAGAAGCCGAGCTGCTCATCGGCGCAGACGGGTTGAGTGGTTGCCACGGTAAGGGCAAGTAATACTACTGCTATAAAACCTGCTCTCTTCACCGCTCTAAACCACCGAGAATTTAACCGTAGCTGGAGTAAATCCACCTACACTTGTTGCTCCCTATACTCTGTTATCCGAGCTCATCTGCTTCAGGTGATTTATGTGCTAGGGGCGCAAGAATGTTTTTCACTGCAAAGACCACTAAGACCACGAAGTTAATCGTTTTTTTGGGGGTCTTGGTGGTCTTAGTGGTGAGACAAGCATGCTGAGTGATTTAAGGCCGTTATCAGGAACATTCAGAGGCCCCATGTATGAGCAGGGGACTGGTGGGCCAGGGGATAGGGGAAAATCGCAGGTGGGTAGTAAATCCAGCTGATTAGAGGGGGCTTGGGCCTTAAGTTTGCCCATGAAGGGGGGCGCTAAAGCCGATGATAAATTTTTGTTGGTTTGATGATGCGCGCTCAGTAGGGCGCTCCATAACTCCCGGTAGCAGTGCTCGGCAGAGCTTGTGTAGGTGTCTTTGGCGCGAGGTTGTAGCATGGAATTTTCAAATCGACTGGGTGCGTTGTTAACTGGTGCGGCGCTGGCAGCAACCCCTACGCCACAGCCCGCCCAGGGAAATCTTCCTCCCGGTGCGCGGGAGGCGCTAGCAGCTGGCGATGTGCCAAAGGCGCCGCCTTCGCCATATGTCGATCCATTGATGCAGCAAGAGCCGATTAGGCAACCAGACTCAGTGCTGCGACCCGCCAAACCGAATCCCGCTGGAGTGCGAAGCCCGACCGAGATAAACGACCCGCAGGTAATTAGTCGGGTGGAGGGGACGATAACTGAGATCTTGCACCCACGAGGTGGTGTGGTGACGGATCAAGCCATTGCGCCACTTCTACAGTTAACGCTTAAGGGAACTGAGGCTGAAAGAGCTGCCAGTGAGCAAGCAGTATTGAGTACGGCGGCTAAGGATGTCCTCCGTGGCCTTATATTTACTGAGTCTTTGAACCCGGATAATCCATCCATGAAACTCGAGCCGATATATGGCGCGGGCTCGCAGCCTTTTCGCGAGGCATACTGGACAAAATTCATTAAAGGCACGGCCGACCAGGACAGGATAAAATCTCCTGATGATCTGCGAGATGTGAAGGTTCTAGAAACACACCTCCACTGTAACAACAGGCTTAGAATGAGCTTCGCTGAACTGACCCCGTCAGATCAGCAGCTACACCGTGAGATGCTTGCTGAGATGCTCAAGGTGAGTGCTCCGCTGCATGCACCGGAGATCGATCAGAGACTTGGGACGAAAGGAGCTATCGACCCGCGCCTTCAAAAGACCATAGAGCTTATGAAGCGTCCGGCGCCACAGGACGATGAGGCCCAAGCTGCCTATGCTAGAGAGGTGGTGGCAGAGCTTCAGAAGATGCCGGAGGGGCTTAGCAAGACCAATGCCGTGAAGCAGGTGGAGGCTAGGGTCAAAGAGATGGGGCCAGTGGCGTTAGTGACGTTCCGTGAGGAGATGGCGGATAGCGCAGAGGCGAAGACTACCAAGTTAACGGATGGTCTGCGTAATAATATCGAAGCCACCAAACCTCAGATGACTGATCTGCAGAGAGAAGCATCACGGGTAACCAATGCTCTGCAGGTGCCGCAAGCGATCTATATACTGGTGGCTCAACGAGGTGCAGATTCAAAGACTGTGGCGGAGTTCTTGTCGGCACTCCCCGAGCGCTTTCAGTCAGGGGCTCCAGATAACGGAAGACAGATGGATTTAATCCGTAACGGGCTCAGGCAACGTAAGGTAAATCTTGATCCCATGGTGGAACAGGCACCTCTCGAGGAACGAAGGATGATAGCTCCGTATATCCTGGGAGGAAATGCTGGCGTTGATGCTGCGAGGATTAAGGGGGCGCTGCAGGGCTCCTCTGATTTATCGAGTGTGGTTGGACAGATCCGCTCTGAGGTTATTGCGGAGCAGGGGCGTGACCAGCGTGCTATCAATGAGAGGCTCTCGGAGGCGGTGAAGTATTATAACTGGGTCGAGCGGGATGTAGGCGCTGCTCCGCTGCAAGAGAGAGCTGTGTTGGAGATAGCTGACAAGGCCCAGGCGCAGGAGCGAGCAAATAAGCGCCGCCGGGGCTAGGATATTTTAAACCAGGGAGCGGAGAGTTAAAGCAGGCGCCACGCGGTGTGTAGTAGGTGAGGAGGGGTTATGACCAGTTTTCAAAACGGTAAAATTGCTGCGTTAGTGACTTCGATTGCGCTGAGCGGGCAGGCATTTGCCAACAATGACCCTCACCGCGCAGACGCAATGAGGGAGCATGGAGCGCCCACCCCCTCGCTAGTTGACCGGGCGGCCACTCCGCAGAGCAATCAGCAGAGCGCGCAGCCCGTGACGCAGCAGAAGGCCCCAACGCTCAATATCACTCGGGCTAGCCGCGCTGCGGATGCGATAGTGGCAAGTTCCCATGGTGGAGATGTTCAGGATGTAGTGGATCTTATCGCGCGGTTCCCGGACAGGTTTCGGGTGGATACTGGGGCCAATCAGTCAGGGAGTGTCAGCGCGGAGCAGCGGAAAAATGTTGAGGAGATTCGAAAGGAGCTCACTAAGGAGCTCCCTGATGGCGGAATGGAATTGTTAAAGAAGGCCACACCGGAGCAGCGCAAGGTGCTCGCACCCTATATTCTTGGCGCACAGGCAGCCGAGGATAGCGCGCTAATCAAAGGAGCGATCGCGCGCTCGGAGGATCTAAAGGGAGTGATGGGGGCGATACTCACTGATGCGCGGCAGCGCTCTGGCAAGCACGCCGAAGAGATCGCGATCGAGCGGCTACACAACGGCGCCGTATATTACAATCTGCTTGAGAAGCCAACAGCGGCTGCGGCGCTAGATCCAGCCAAACTAGAGCGAACGATGCGGGAGCAGGTGGCGCGCGAAAAGCAACAGGCTGAGTTAGCTGCCGAGGAGAAGCGCTGGAAAGAGCAGTCTGAAAGGGTGTTGCAGCGCGAGAGAGATGCCGAGGCGAGGCAGCTTGAGCGAGAGAAGGAAGCACTCAGGCGACAGCTAGAGCGCGAGGCGCGTGAGCGCATCCGGGATAAATATCGCTAAGAGCCGCCGAGAACCTTGGTAGTGCTACTCTAGTCCTGTTGCTAGGAGTAGCCAGCGGCGCTCTGATAACACGCCGCTGCGTGGTGCGGGCACAAGGTCGACCCAGCTCTGGGCCTGAAAGATAAAATGAATATTTCCATCTGCGGCCAGTGCTCCGACAGGAGGGTTGGAGTCGCGGGCCCCTGACTTGGCGGCGCTTTGCAGTAGAGAGTCAAACCGCTGGCTACCAGAGCCTGAGTGTAGCGTCACATTGAGGAGCGCTCCTTTGGGAGAGAGGGTGGCTTCGACTACAGCAAAGCGGGTGGCAGCACGGATATCAGAGCCGCTTAGCATCTCCCAGCCTTGGGTGCGAAGCTCGGTGAACACCTGGGTGGCAACTCGACGCACAAACACCGCATACTGGCTTGCTTTGGCGTTTAACAGCGTGATGTCTCCATCGGGCAGGGTAGGCAGATAGTCACTGCTGCCGCTGGCTCCCAGAAAGCGCGCACCGCTGCCGAAGGGGCGTGAGAAGGGGGCATATCCAGCCAGCGCGCTGGCCTGATCGATGGCGAGAGGGTTTTGTTCGTTGCGGGTCTTTTTTGTCGGCGCCGCAAAAGAGCGCAGCATCGTCTCAGGATCGAGCAGCAGATCTTTTAGCGGCTCAGTGGCGGCGGGCCGAGGCTCGCGTGGTGATGGTGCCTGCCGGGCTTGCGAGGTGGGCTTGGTCTGCTGGCGCGCTGCTGGTTGCGACGCGCGTTGGGGGGCGGCGGCGCCTTTTTCTCCAATCGCCGCTCCGGCTAGGGGATCTCCGCGGCGGATCTGTTCTTTCTCTGCCGAGCTTTCTCGCTCTGCCTCTAGGCGGGTTGGAGTGGTGGGCGCAGTCGCGTTGGTGGCCTCTGACGCGGTGACGATCTGTCGTTTGGGAGCCTCCTCCTGCTGAGGCATCGTCACTAGCTCCACCATCATAGGGGCCTCAAACCGAGTGGGCTCTTTCCTGATAAGGAATCCAGCCATGCAAAGGTGCACAACCATAGAGAGTAGCAATCCCCACATAATGTAGCGGTCAAGCGCGGAGTGTAGGCGAGGGGAGAGGCTTTGGTGTGGCAAAGGCACCTTGGGTCCTTAGTCGGCCAGGTTTTAGTTTGGTTGCGCCGTGAGCGTAGATCAGCTAACGTTACCACAGTGCTCACTTATGCAGGAGCCCCCTGCGGAAAGGTGTGGCACGATATGAGAATCGCCTAGTATCTAAAGAGCCGTGCCATGTTTGGCCTTAGTCCTTTTGAGCTTATCTTAATCGTCTTGGTTATCGTGTTGCTCTTTGGGACCAAGCGCTTACCAGAGCTGGGCTCGGGGCTAGGCCAGGCAATCAGCAACTTCCGCAAATCCTACCGCGACGGTGTCGCAATTGATGTGACCCCCAAGGAAGAAAAGCCCGAGGAAGCTCAACAGAAAAAGTCTTAAGCTCGGCAGCTAAGTAGAAAGTTAGGTAAGTAGCCAGTCAAGTAAGTATCAAGTCAGGTCAAGGGCTAGTAGCCGAGCTCAAACTCTAGCATCAGAGGTGTAAGTCTTAAGCACAGTGGCATGCTAGCCTGTTGGCCATTTCTGGTGGATGCGGCCCCTACACCAGCACGCAAGTGCCCAGAGAATTTGAGGCCCGGACCGAGTCAGAGCATAGAGTCAGTGCATAGAGCCAGAGCATAGAATCAAAGGGTATTTGCGAAGATACTTTTGAGTTTAAAAGCTCTTGGCCGCAAACACTCGTGCTCCGAAGTGCTGCGCCGGGGCGTATTCATCACCAATAAGAGCCACTGCAAATTCTCGTTGCTGACCCGGCTTTATGATTAGTTGCTTTGTGCTACTGCCCTTTTGGAGCTGTTGAATCATCTCGGTAGTGAGGGACTGCACCTTGCTCTTGGCAAGCACTGATGAGGCGTCGGCGCGGACGGTGCCTAGTGGCTTTCCAAACCGATTAAACGCTACTGCCTCAAGCTGTATCCCATAAAAGTTGCTCTGACCGCTGTTTGCAATCGTCCCTGACACGATCCGCACGACCTCCCCGTTGTCGAGGGTGACCTTTTGAAAGCGGGAATTCTTAATGTAGAGCTCGCGCGGCGCGGCCTGTAGTGCCCCTGGCACTGCCGACTGCAGGAAACGCTCTGATACGGAGCGGTTGTTTGTGAGAAGAGTCGAGATGCCGAGCAGTAAGATAAATGCTCCGACCACGGGGGTCGCGATCGCCTTGGCGAACGACGCTGGTCGCGCGCTGCGTACCGGCGAGAGTGGTTGCCGTCTGGCTGACTTTTGATTACCGGCGGTATCGTCAAGAGGGGTGTTCACGAGGGGGTGCGTCGTAGCAGCCGATGGCTCTGAGAACGCAGCTGCATAGGCGATATTGCCGCCAAACGCTCCCCCCATCGCCTCCGCCGAGTCGTGTAACGGAGCGTCGCGTAGCGGGGTGTTTTGTACGGTGCCAAAGCTCTCGATGTTAATAAGCTCTGGTGAATCAGCGGAGGTGCTATCAGAGCGGATGCTATGTGCCACCCCAATCCGTCGGGCCTCGTGTCGTGCGCTCTGGGCGCCGTGTAGGTTGAGCCCAAGCTGCCTAGTTGGGAGCGCGGACCGGTGGGAGAGGTCGTCGTGGTGTGACAAAGCGGTTGGCAATGCCGGCGCGCTCTCGCGTGGCTCATTTGCGCGCATCGAGCCATCCCATCTTTTGGGGATGTCTAAACGTGGGCTTTGCTCCTTGGGCTGGTAGGGGAGATGGCCTAGAGGTGAATCAACTGGTGAATCTATTGTCGGATCTATCATTGTCGGATCAATAATTGTCGGATCTATCTTGGATTTGTTTCGATAGACTGCTACGACGCCCTCGGCAATTTCTGGATCAAAGGCACTCGGGGCTAACGCGGGACTAGTTGTGGTAATAGGGGTAGGGGGACGCGGTACTGATGATAACTCTGGGGCTGCGTAGGTGCTGCGGCGCTGGCCGCGATTGATAGCATTCTCTTCTAGCCCAAAGGTGTGATCACACTTTGAGCAGTGAAAGCGTGGGGCGAGCACTGCAGCCACCACTGATCGTTCGATTCCAAAGCCAGTAAGGCATGCGGGGCACTGCACCACTAGCTCGTTGGGACGGGCTAGGCCACGACTAGACTCCATATCGCTCTCTGGTTGGTTGAATTTGAGGGGAGTGCTCATATCTGGCTGCTTCAACTTCTAACTAAGTGGCTATTCTAAATCGTACAGTCTTTCTAAATTCTACAGTCTATTAGGATTCCGCGAGGAATGTCGTAGATTCCGGCTTGATAGCTTCTTTTTGCCCTGATTTTAAGCCTCCAAACCGCTGGTCGGCGTGTTTGCTTAAGTATAACGGAGCGTTAAGAAGTAATGCCCTGCTCTCATTGATAAAATAAGGCAACAACGGTATCTCTGCCAGGGGTAAAATTACACAGGGCGCCAAAACTCATGAAGA
>JBILUF010000334.1:0-3341 GCA_044371155.1 Bdellovibrionota bacterium | reverse complement strand
ATGCTCATTACCCCTCTGATGCCCAGAAAGCCACGCCCCTTAGATCTTCTAAACTCTACGATCTTAGTGGTGCGCTCTTCAATTAGTGACTCTATACGTTGTCGTCTTTGACGTGAGGACATTGAGGTGAATTGTGGGAGAATGCTGAGCTTAAGGTCATGTTTGCATGCCGTATCGGCCGGGTTAAGCGCTGAATAATAGTAAAAGGTAAAAGTACGCTCCCGTTCACTGAGAGATTGTTGATATGAGCATAACCCTGGCCAAAGCCTTGGATGCTCAACGAGGCCATGCTTAACCGGATTGGTCGTAATGTAGAGAAATGCCTCCAAGAGGTCGTTGTCGGATAGAATGATTAGGTCGTCATATCGACGTTGCCAAAAGTTTCCGATGCGATGGTGTGTCCAGTTTACACGTCTGGCAATTTCGCGGTTGACGTTCTCGCAAAACTCATCGGTGTTCCCAAGAGGTGCCCTAATCAATAGGTGATAGTGGTTGGTAAGAAAGCAGTAGGCATAGATCTCGATTCGCATGAAAAACGCATACCGAGCCACGATACCACCCAGGAGTTTCTCCATTTTGCGGGTTGGAATCATCCACAGGCGTGCTTCGTCGGTCCGAATGGTAATCAGCCGATACGCCTTGGGATCGCGATCTCTAATAGGTCTGCTCATACTAATGTATCGGTGAGAATGGGAAAAAGTTGCGTTGGGGGCTGAAACAAATTGATGAAAATGTTAGCCTCGTGCCGTGCCGAGTTGGATTTTGGGAGCTTCAAGGATTGAGCAACGATGGATGAGCATAAGGTGCCGGAGGTAGTTGCAATTATGGAGGATATCCGCTCCAGAGTGACTCAGGATATCCAGAGTCATGTGGCTGCCGCCAAAGGGATAGGCGGCCAATTTGGGGAGGGCAGCCAATCCGGCCGTAGCCCCACAGCGAGTGGCGGTGTCCTGACTCATTCTGTCCTCGCTCATTCGGAGGACCTACGCGCGGTCAACCTGCGTCATGCTTTTGCGGCGAATTTGACCTCGGAGTCAATTAAATCGCATCGTCCCGGACTGTTGGGGAGAATTGTTGTGGAGGTTAAGCGACGTTGTTTCAATATGTTGCGTGACTCGCTCCTTCGGGACTACTTCTCTTCTGAGCTAGAGTTTCATTCGCATCTTGTGCGCCATCTGAATGCACTAACACGAGAGATGGAGGAGCGCGCCGAGAGTGTGAGACGACTAGAGGCGCGGGTGGCGAACCTCGAGATTGGAACAAAGAGATAATTCAAGGTACCGAAATGGCGAGAATTTTGGTGCTCCAGGCAAGAACCCCGTTCACACAGCCTCCCGTGGCCGCTCGCGAGCTGATTCAAGAGCTTAGGGCCGAAGGGCACGAGGTGGACTTGATTGAACTGCCGCATCGGCCAGAGGCTGCCGACACATCTGATGAGCTGGAGCGATGGAGATCGTTAGACCTTTCAAAGGTTTGCGGCACCACCGTTGACCTTGTCATAGCAACCTGCGTCAACAGTTTCGAAGTAACGCATCCTAACAAGGTGATATGGACCCCTGGTGCTACGACAAGAACATGGAACCTAAAAGGGGGGTAGGGATGCGGCGGTATGGGTTTGTGGTGCCGAGGTATTGGCCGGGCATGGCCGGCGGGGCGGAGACTCTGGTGGGTGAGCTTGCCCAGCAGTTGGCTGATCGCGGGGATCGGGTAGAGATTCTAACCACCTGCGCGCGCGACAACCGCACCTGGAATAATGAATTTGAACCCGGAGCTCAAACATCACGCGCTTTAAAGATAACTCGCTTTGCGGTTGATCCGCGGAATTTAGATGCCTGGGTGCCGCGTCAGATCGCAGTGAGTCAGGGGCGGGTGCTGCCAGTTGAGGAGGAGCTTCTCTGGATGCAGGAGAGTGTGAACTCTGCGCAGCTTTACCGTGAGATTAAGCGTCGCCACCAGGAATTTGATCTGCTCTTTTTTGCGCCGTATCTCTTCGGTACAACTTTCTGGGGAAGTCTAATTGCGCCGGAGCGCTCGTGCCTTATTCCGTGCTTGCACGACGAGTACTATGCCTATACCAAGGTGATTGCGAGCATGTTCCGTCAGGTGCGGGGCGCGTTGTTTAATGCAGCCGCTGAGCAGCACTTGGCCGAGCGGCTCTATGGGCCGGTGCGTGGAGCCGAAGTGGGCATGGGGTTTACCTTTGACCTGTACGAGGGGGAACGGGCGGCGTACTTTAATGACGGCTCGCCCTTCATCTTGTACGTCGGCCGAAAAGAAACCGGTAAAAACGCACATCTCTTGCTCGACTATTTTATCAGCGCAAAAGACAACGGCCTTATCCCGCCAGCGCTTAAGCTAGTCATCGTGGGAGGCGGCTCCTTCGCTGATCTGCACCGCCCGCATGCCCTTGAGCGCCACGATATCATCGATGTGCCGCATGTTTCCGAGCTAGAAAAGCAACAGCTACTCCGCCAGGCGCGCCTGCTGGTGCAGCCATCTACGAATGAGTCATTTTCTATCGTATTGATGGAGAGCTGGCTGATGGGCACCCCGGTGCTGGTGAACGCCGCATGTGCTGTCACCCGCGAGCACGTTCTTCGGAGTGGAGGCGGGTTGTACTTTTCGGACCTTGCGGATTTCGGCGGCACCGTTACAGCGCTCTGCATCGATGAAGAGCTGCGATCCTCGATGGCTGCTGCGGGAGCCCGCTACGTACGGGAACGATATTCATGGCCTGCGGTGCTAAACCGCTTTGACGCTGCGGTGGCGACGATCCTAGCTTCCGCTCCCCATGCGCACCCGAAATCTGCTGCCGAATCCGAGGGGATGGCATGACCTCGGAAAATCAAGCCAAATCACGGATTGATGAGCTGGTAGCAGACCTAAACGAACATGCCTATCAGTATTACGTTTTGGCGCAGCCATCTATCAGTGATGCTGAGTACGATCGCCGCTTTCGCGAGCTTGAGCAACTTGAGGCTCAATACCCAGCGCTAAAAAGAGCTGACTCTCCGACCGCTCGAGTTGGTGGCGCCCCGCTTTCGGGATTCGTCTCTGTGCGCCACCGCGTGCCGATGCTCTCCCTCAATAACGCGATGAACGCTGGGGAGGTAAGTGATTTCTATGAGCAGGTGCGGCGATTTCTCAAGGAGGAAAGCCGCGAGATTGAGTTCACCGTAGAGCATAAGTTCGATGGCGTTGCGGTGACGATAGCATACCGGGATGGTCTGCTGGTGGCTGCTGCCACACGAGGCGATGGCTACGAGGGCGAGGATATCACCGCGAACATCCGCACAATTAAATCTGTGCCGCTTCGCCTGCGTGGCCACAATCTGCCCCGC
>JBILUF010000333.1:0-3345 GCA_044371155.1 Bdellovibrionota bacterium | reverse complement strand
TCGATGAATCGGAAATATATCTCGCCGTCGTGTGGTGCCTTGAGATATCCCACTCCGGTCTTTTCACACAGCCGAGTCGGCTCACTCGTGCGTTTTTGCGCACTGGCGAGGGCGGCGGCGCTATTTTCGACCCGTACCCCAATCTCTGCAATATGATTCCCGTATTTTGCGGCGGCGGCGCGCGCTTGAACGCTACCGTCGAGGATAAACAGCACGTCACCGGCATCTATCCCATAGATAGGCTCCTGGCCTTGTGGGGTGTAGGTGATATCCATCCCGAGCATCTTCGAGAGCCGCTCGGCCTCACTCTGGGCGTCTTCGACATAGAGAGTAACGGGGCCGAACCGTTTTATCCCAAGTGGGTTTGTAGTCATCGAGGTTTACCTTTCAACAATCAGCCTTTCATCGCGAATAGCCGGTTCAACAGCGCCTATTACATCTCCAAATCCTATTATGTACCCATTCCCCTTGGCGCTGCCAGTCATCCGCACAGCGTCACCATCTCGCAGAAAAGTACGTTCCTCTCCGCCGGAGAGCTTGAGTGGTTTAGTACCCTTCCAGGTCAGCTCTAGTAACGACCCATAGGAATCGGGGGAGGGCCCGCTTATCGTCCCTGAGGCGATCAAGTCACCGGGCCGCAGGTTGCAGCCGTTACTGGTATGGTGGGCAAGCTGCTGGCAGATATTCCAGTACATGGTGCGGAAATTTCCTCGGGCTATGGGGTTCCAGTTTGGCCCGGCCGTGGTTTTAATCTGCACCTCAAGTTCGATATTGTAGTTCCAATCTCCAGTACTTCTTAGATACGGCAAGGGTGCGGGGTCCTGAGTGGGCCCAGCCACGCGGAACTCTTCAAGTGCACCCAGTGTTACCACCCATGGTGAAATCGAAGTGCCAAGATTCTTTCCCAAGAACGGCCCAAGTGGCACATACTCCCACTTTTGAATGTCGCGAGCGCTCCAGTCATTTACCAACACTAGGCCAAAGATATGCTCGTGCGCTTTATCAACGGGAATCGGCTCGCCCAGGGTATTGCCGGTACCGACGATGCATCCCACTTCAAGCTCAAAGTCTAAAAGTCTTGAGGGGGTAAAGCTTGGAAGCTCCTTATCGTCTGCTTTGGTCTGTCCGCATGGGCGCCTAATCGGGGTGCCTGATACCACTACCGAGCTTGCCCGACCGTGATATGCCACCGGCAGATGCAGCCAGTTGGGTAGTAGCGCATTAGCGGGATCGCGAAACATCGCGCCGACGTTCGTTGCATGTTCTCGGGACGAGTAAAAGTCTGTGTAATCGCCGATCTCTACCGGCAGATGCATGGTGACAGCCGATTGCGAGATAAGTGCTGCTGTGCGCAGCTTTGGATTGTCCCTCAGCGTTGGAGTCTCGGAATCCAAAAGCTCCTGAATGTTCCGTCGCGTGTCGCGCCAGTTCTGTCGTCCGGTGGCCAGGAACTTGTTAAGGTTGGCAGCCTGAAACCAGTCGCCAGGGAGCAGCCCGTGCTGCTGTAAGATGGTAAGATCAAGCACCTGGTCACCGATGGCCACACCGATATGCGGCGGATTGCCCGCGGTAGAGAATACACCAAACGGGATATTCTGAATCGGAAAGGGACAGTCAGGCGAATAGCTTATAAAGGATTTTTTCATAAATTCTATAACCACTGCAGTGACGCAGCATCCTCAATCGGCTCAATAAAACTACAGCTCCCAAAGGAAATAACCTCGGATGAGCGAAGCCGTGTTAATTCTGCCAGAGAGATAGTAATTCCGCACCACTCAAGGACGCTGTCGCCAAAGCGCGGAGGGGTAGCACCTGAGGTGGTAAGGAGCTCAGCAATCTCGGAGGCCGATATGCCGCGCGAGAAGGCTGCAAAAGCCGAGAAAAAGACATTAAAATACCCGTGCATGGATTGGGCATCACAGGAAGTTAGACATGGGCTCATCCCTTTAGGAAAAGGGTGGTGTAGTCCAGCGGTGAATTTAATCGGTATTTTATGGCGTGCTGCGCCCGCAATGCCCAGCGCTACTCGATGAGGCGTAGGGATCAGGTGCGGTTCAGTGCCGCCGCAGCGAAGCTTAAAGCCAAGTAGCCGTTGGCTTCTCTGGCGGGAGTGCTCCAATGCAGTCATCACAGCCGGAAGGAAGCTCTCCCAGTCTGAGGTAAATGGGAGCTCAAAAAAAGCGCTAATGCGGCTATCGTCTGAATCAAATTCCTGCAGGGCTCGATCACATCCTTCCACCTGCGCCTGCAGATCGCTGCCAGAGACGAGCGCCACCTCCACAGAGCCAAGCGACACACCGCCTGAAAACCCTCGGATACGTTGCATTGCGGCCAGCACATCAGTGCTTGGATTTTTGCAGACCAGTGACAAATCGAGTTTTTGTTTGGATGAGAAAAGAGCAACGAGGGCAGGAGAGAGCTTTTCTAGGTGCGCTGGGGTTAAAATAAATCGCGATAGCACCCAGCGCTTTGGATGATCCAGATAGGCGCGGTAATTTTTCACTGATTCATCCAGCGATAGCGCCGCTGGCGGAAATAGTCCCGCGTAGTCTATTAGCGCGTTAAAGAACACCTGCGCTGCTTTGGCATTTTTGAGTTGTTCCATGCTGTGTTATCAGCCAACAGTCGGGAGAGGGGAGTACCTATTTGAAATCATCATCTTTGGGATCAAGGGTGAAGATACCACCAACAAAATCCACCACCTCATCGAAGCAGATTCCGGCGTATCCTCCGGCGATAAACAGATCGAGCCCGAGCCCCACCTCTCCGGCACAGATTTCGCGACTATTGTTCTGAACAAAGACCGGGCTGATTCCAAGCTCATTGGCGTTCTCTAGCATAAACGGCGCACGGCGCCCCATGAGGCCAACGCGAGCCGACGCCGGCAGCATCTGCCGATACCCAGCCTGAGCATACTTAGTGACCCGCACCACCCCGCCGGCCGCAGGCCCTACGCCAAGGTCAACCCGAAAGATATCGAAGAGATCAATCACTCGATTGGGGAGCCAGAGAAGCACCTGGCGTGTGGTCGAGGGCTCCTCAGAGGTGGGGAGTTCCGGCCATCCTGGCTTGGGGCTACCGGTAACCACCGTAGGGTCGCTGTCAGCGTAGCCTTCGGCATGCGCTGCTGGAGTAAGGGGGCCAATCAGAAGGGTGGCGACTAGGAGCAAAGTTGAGGTTCTCATGCCGTTATCCTGCTTCGGATGGGGGTGGTTTGCAATGGTTGATTATAATCCCTCGTGGTGGAGGCAATAGGCCTTGGAAGCGGCCAAACGTTGGGCCTAAATAATCATCGCGTCAGGGCTCACGCCTTGCGACGGAATTTTGCGCATCACTATAGCAGAC
>JBILUF010000332.1:0-3369 GCA_044371155.1 Bdellovibrionota bacterium | reverse complement strand
GGTTTCAAAGTAAGCTAACCAGATTCTATAGGAGCTGGCATGTCACCCTCCAGAAACTCAGACAGACGCGAATCAGCCAACCCGGATAGTGAGACAAACGCATTGCTGTTGATGCGATCAAATAAGTCGGGGCGACTAGAGGAGATTAAGACGCTCATCGCAGCAGCGCTCGAGCCAGGAAAGATTCTGACCTGGGGCACCGATGAGGATCCTAATTGCCTTGCAGTCACAACATTCGATGACTGTGCTCCTCGTGAGTTTAACGGACTTACGTCGATGCAGAGCTTTCGTTCAAGCTGCGCGGACATCAAGGATTTGGGGCTTATTGATTCCAAAAGTATCCAAGCCTTACGAAAGATGGCACCGGATGAACCAGAGAGATGGCAAGTTATGCTAGAGTCTCTACTCACCCTTAATCTCACGATTACGCATCGAATGGGTGCTGTTGAATCCGCACGAGAGCTTGGAGAGTTTGACGAGTCGTTCCTAGCTCAGGCAAAAAGCTCAATTCTTACCTTTGATGAACCGACTAAGGAGCTCTTTGACAGGATAAACGGATCTCTCGTGGCACGCTCTGTTGCAGATTCCATCCTCTCACGGGAGTTTATACAGAGATGGGTGACTAAAGATGATTTAGAGAAGATCAAAAGGCTCCCTAGTCATGAGCGTTGCAGCGCTGCGCGTCGATTAAAGGAATCTGTTGAAACACTCGCAAAGCTTAACGAGCTAGTGCGGCGCGGCACTCTTGATGGTCTTAAAAAGAGCGCAGAAAGTGCCATGACAGTTTATGGCCTTGCGAGAATTGATGATCAAAGGAACTGGAACCAGATAATCCACCAAACCAAAGCGGTAAGAAAATTGCTATCCCAGGTTAGCGCTCCAGAGGCTCTAACGCCGCCACATCGCATCGAAAGAATCGAAACTCTAGCAGGACAAGCCAGGAAACTTTTTGAATTTTTAGAGAACAATCGCCCCCAGAAAAGCTAGGGAGATGTAATCAGATAAGCTCCCAACACTGCCGAGACATAGCGCCCCTTTGGTGTTTATCCACCTGCACCAGCGAGGTTGATTGGAGGCACACTACCTTCATGACTACCTAGGTTAGGCTTAGGTGCTAGCTGCGCGCGCATGGCATTACTTGGGGCCAGCGGGGGCATTGATGAAACAGCGATACTATTGACGTACACTCCGCGCCCCACTACAAAGGCTGGATGTGGTCCCCGAGGGCCAGCCGGAGCACACCCCACAAGGACACTGCAGATCACTAAACTGTAAAGAGAACGTAACATTAGAGATCGCAATCTTGACCTATACATCCTTGAACAATACCGACTTTAGCCCGGCTATACACTGACCTAAATCATGACTTTATTGCTCCTGAGTGAGTCACTACCGGGAGGTCTAGAGCCGCGATTTTCTACGAGATTGAGCCGTGGCGCGCTACAGTCCTAATAGGTGGGTTCACAGCACCTATTCCTTTAGAGCGGTTTTAAGGCTCAGTTCATAAAGTGTTACCGCCAACGTCCGATACTTTACCTTGAGCAAGGTCGGTACTAAAGCCCCAGCACCACTTTTTTTGTGCGTGCCTTTTTTCCCGATCTTTTCTTGCCCCCGATTTAGCTAGGACGTTGCGCCCCAAAAGACCTATGCAACCCACTCGCTGAATCAAAGGGGTTACGGATTAGCCCCCATAACGACAGTGAGGTTGTATGTCTTCTGACTCATTTAGCTCCAATCGTTCCTCTACCTTAAATAAGGCAGCCCTGCAGAAAAGCTTTGAAAAGCTTGCTAGCGGCGTGCGCATAACCGCCGCAAGCGACGATCCAGCCGGGTTGGCAATTGTAGCTGCTCTGGATGCAGTCCAGGTACAACTATCCGCAGGTAGCAGAAATAGTGGGTACGCCTCGTCGGCTCTCTCCGTAGCTGATAGCGCTCTAGCGCAGGTCTCTAATATCTCGGTGCGACTCCAAGAGCTTGCCACTCAGGCTTCAAACGGAACTTTAAGTGACGAGCAGCGCGGAGCCCTCGACCAAGAGTTTCAGCAACTTACCCAGGAGGCCCAGCGGATCGGTGCTAGTACCGAATTCAATGGTCAGTCGCTCCTCTCTGGAAGTTCCCTTACAGTTCAGGTAGGCACCGATGGCTCTTCACAGTCACAGATTAGTGTGGGAGGGGTCGATTTAGCTGGCCTACTCTCATCGCTCACCTCCTCCGCGATTAACTCAGTGGACGGAGCCCGAAATGCATTAGCGGCCATTAGTGATTTCTCTTCCTCGGTGAGTAGCGCACGCGCGGATCTGGGTGCCTCGGATTCAAGGCTTCTTGTGGCGGCTGAAAACAACGCCGCAGCTCTTATCCCGCTGGCCGAGGCTGAGTCCCGGATCATGGATGTCAATGTGGCCGAGGAGGCTGCTAACTTGGTCCGACGAAAAATTCTGGATAACCAAAACGCCGCACTTGGAGCGCAGAGCACGAAACTAATCAGCTCAATCGCTCTTAAGCTCCTTTCGTAGTCTGAATTATTAAGCAACTTTTCTCCATTCCCACCGATACAGAGGTATGGGAGTGGAACGTCAATGCGCTGGATTTGGTACCCTTGAACTACTGGTCTCAGTCAGCATCGCTGCACTGTTAGCCGGGGTAACTGTGCCGATCTGCAAGGCCCTTCTTGAAGGCTCGCGACTTCGCAGCCAGGCGCGGCTTTTCGCCCAGCATATCGATGCGTTCGCTGCGATTGCCAAGCTAAGAGAGCGCACCGTGGTGGTATCTGTCTTTCCAACCCTCTATCAGCTCACAAACGCTGCTGCGGGCGGAGAGCTACTGAGTCAGCACAAACTTCCCCAAGGGATCACAGCGAGGGCAGCTGAGATTACACTGTATCCGAGCGGCGCTCTATCTCCCGGTCGGGTCGAGCTCCGCTCAGGGCAGCGGATGTGTGAGGTGATAGTTGCGCTGCGCGGCCGCACCACAGTGCTTTGCGAGGAAGAGTAGGTGAAAAATGGATTTGCGTTCATTGAGTTGCTGGCTGCCATCTGTGTGGCGGGAATCGGAATCGCTGCCCTCTTGCGCCTTACAAGCGCTGCCGGTAGCTCCGTTACAAGGCTTAAGCCAGCGCTTGTCGATGATGCGCCCTTGCGCCTTGAGTGTTCCTCCGGCCAAGCCCCCCGCACTCTCACGTGCACCGTCAATAAACACACCGTCACTATCCTGGGCGCACCAAGCGGGGCTATCCCTTTTTGAAATTGTAGTCACACTAGCCCTAGGCGGAATCATAATCCTAGCACTAGCATCGACGGCTGCCACCACAATGCGCTCCCACCACCTGTTCCATGAGGTGCTTCTGGCCCGGCAGATGGAGAGTCTTTTGGA
>JBILUF010000034.1:0-11375 GCA_044371155.1 Bdellovibrionota bacterium | reverse complement strand
ACCGGCAGAACAAGATGACCGGGGTAGGGGAGCAGTTCCAGTACATCCTGCGCGATGAGAGTATCCATTTGAACTTTGGAATCGACCTCATCAACGGCATTAAAGAAGAGAACCCAGCGCTGTGGTCCCCAGAGTTCCAGGAGCATATCGTGGGGCTTATCAAGCAGGCTGTGGAGCTTGAGATCAAGTATGCCGAGGACTGCTTGCCACGTGGAATCTTAGGACTCAGCGCTCCGCTGTTCCGTGATTACGTGCAGCATATCGCCGACCGGCGACTTGAGCGTATTGGAATCAAGGCCCAGTTCGGATCAAAGAATCCGTTCCCATGGATGAGCGAGACAATTGACCTTGGGAAAGAGAAGAACTTCTTTGAGACCCGTGTCACTGAGTACCAGACTGCAGCAAGCCTCAACTGGTAATCAAAGAGGGCTGCCGCTGCGGGGGCATAATCCCGCATGCGGTGACAAAGATCTTCGGAAAGGAGAGGTGGATTTGAAGTTGTAAGTTCACGCGATCCTTTCCAACTCCGCCGCGGGGCCCAAAGTAGGCAACCTACTTTGGGCCCCGTTTTTTTGCTGATGAGATAGCCCGGAAATAGTTGGCAACTTCTGACCTTAGGCTCCGATTAAGAAGGCAGGAGTGTTGTAAGAATTCAGATGTATTCCCTTAGGCCGTATCAGAAAGAGGCAGTTGAGGCGACCTTGCGGCACTTTCGCCGCTCACGTTCCCCAGCTGTAGTGGTGTTGCCCACTGGAGCAGGAAAGAGTCTGGTCATCGCTGAGCTGGCTCGGATCGCGCGCGGGCGAGTGTTAGTACTCGCGCACGTAAAAGAGTTGGTCGAACAGAACTATCAAAAATATGTGAGCTACGGGCTTCCAGCCGGAATTTATTCCGCTGGGTTAAATCAAAAAGATAGTGATGAAAAAGTCATATTTGGAAGTATTCAGTCGGTGGCACGAGCCAACGAAGGATTCTTCAAGGATTTTTCGCTCCTTGTGATTGATGAGTGCCATCGAGTCTCTGCAGAGGATGGCACCCAATATGCGCAGGTAATTGATAAGGTCTGTGGCGGCAATAAGCAGATCTGTATCCTTGGTCTCACCGCTACCCCGTATCGGCTTGATACTGGCTGGATCTATCAGTTTAATCATGCCGGTTTCCTGCGCACCCAAGAGCCAAGGCTATTTAAGAAATGCATCTTTGAGCTCACCCTGCAGCAGATGATAGGGGCTGGGTATCTCACCCCGCCGGTGCAGATTGATGCTCCGGTGGCCAGTTACGATTTCTCCTCGCTGCGCCTCCAGACGGGAAGGCAGACATTTAGCGCTGAAGAGATTGAAGTAATCCTAAAAGATCAAAGCCGTATTACCCCGGTGATTATTCAAAATATCATTGAGCTCTCTCGTGAGCGAAAAGGGGTGATTATTTTTACCTCCTCGGTGCGCCACGCTGGGGAGATCCTTTCTCTCCTTCCTGCCGCTGAGTCAGCGATTGTAGTGGGGGATACCCCGGGACCGGAGCGGGATGCGATTGTGGAGCGGTTTAAGGCACGAAAGATTAAGTATCTCGTGAATGTCTCGGTGCTTACTACGGGGTTTGATGCACCGCATGTGGATCTGATTGCGATCTTGAGGCCCACGGAATCTGTGAGCCTGTATCAGCAGATCGTGGGTCGAGGGCTTAGGTTGTTTGAGGGCAAAACGGATTGCCTGATCCTTGATTACACCGGAGTGCCGCATGATATCTTCTCGCCCCAAATTCATGACCGGAGGCCCACCGAGGGAGCCGTAGCGGTGCGGGTGGCCTGTCCGCGCTGCGAGCATGAGAATGAATTCTGGGGGGTCGCTGCGCAGCAGGGGCAAGTGCTTGAGCACTTTGGAAAAAAATGTGCCGGAGCAATTGAGAATCCAGATAACGGCGAGATAGTGCCGTGCGGATTTAGGTATCGGTATAAACACTGCGAGCGCTGCGAGGCAGAGCAGGATATTGATGCGGTGCAGTGCACCCAGTGTGGGGCACGATTTCAGGATGATGACACAAAGCTGCGTGAAGCGTTGGCAGCCAAGAACACCCATGTGATGCGGCCGGATACGATGACGTTAGAGCGGAAGATCGATAAGAAAGGGAATGAACGGCTGGAGGTGCGCTACTATGACCTTAATGCGCAGCACCTCAGTGAGGTTTATTTCTTCTCCTCTCCCCAAGATACAAAGGTGTTTCGGTATAACTTCCTGCGGATGCATAACCGACTACCAGAGCTCTCACTTGAGATAACGAGTATTGACCAGGCGCTTGCAGTAAAAGATCTTTTCCGGATACCGCTTTATATTATCGCTCGAAAGCAGGAGAAATACTGGCGGATACGGGAGAAGCTTTTTCTTTGAGGATTTGAATCTGGGGCTGAGAACCTTCCCCGATACCTAAGCTCAATTTGCCTAGGTGTTTCAGCAGCAAAGCGGGGATTTTAAATCAAAAATATTCGGGTGGTTACGCTGCCATTCCTAAAGGTTTTGCCAGGGCAGACGATATCACTCTGTAGGAATGGTATTTTGTTAAGGATGTACCATGAGTGATTCAAATTCAGAGCAGCCAAAGCCGCGCCCTCGAAGCGCCACCTCTATTGCGCTTGGCTGGATAGCGGAAAAGCTGAGGCGTAGTGAGCGCATTAAGGAACAGCTTAAGTCAGGGACCTATTCGGTTGATTCATCGAAGGTGGCTGAGGCTATCCTGAATAAGAAATAACCTCATGGGCTAGGGAGCCCCAAGCACCGGCCACTAAGAGGGAAAAAGTTTAATTGCAGGCAACGGTGCTTCGCAGCCGAGCGAACCTCATAAAGCAAATTTCTCCTATTCCTATGCCGGAGCTCAACCCGGTAACCTGCAGCACGCTCAGGGCTTATTGTCGGCTCTGGGTATTTTAGCTCTCCGGGGTTATAACCGAGGTGCACCGTCAGCTCCGGGAGGAACCTATGGCACCACAACTTAAAAATGCTTCTGAGCTTGCAGCTCTTCGTCGAGAGTACAAAAAATATGTGCTTGATGAGCAGTCGCTAGCGACTGATCCGTTCACGCAATTTGAGAGCTGGTTTTCGCAGGCGCAGGCTGTTGTGACTGGCGAGCCGAATGCGATGGCGCTGGCAACTGTTGGCAAGGATGGTGCGCCGTCGCTCCGTATGGTGCTTTTAAAAGGCTATGGCTCGGAGGGCTTTTGCTTTTACACTAATTATCTCAGTCGCAAGGGTGCGGAGCTTGCATTTAATGGTCATGCAGCCCTGCTATTTTATTGGGGCGAGCTTGAGCGCCAGGTGCGTATTGAGGGCACCGTATCTCTTGTGAGTGCAGAACAGAGTGATCGATACTTCGCATCCCGACCACGCGGAGCGCAGCAGGGAGCGATTGTCTCAGAGCAAAGTAGTGTGATTGCTTCGCGCGCTGAGCTCGAGCATGCGGTGGCGGCGCTAGACGCGCAATACGCTGATAAGCCGCTACCCCGACCGCTTAATTGGGGTGGGTACTCTCTTCTTCCACAAGTGTTTGAGTTCTGGCAGGGGCGGGAGGATAGGCTACACGATCGATTCCGATTCACCCGTGCTCAGCAGCATGGCTGGAAGGTAGCGCGTTTGGCTCCTTGAGAATGGCCAGCTGTAGGGGGCTAGTGTGCTGTTATATTGCTAAACACTCTGTGGTGAAACCTCCTGAGTGGTCATACGCGGTAGCAGCAGCAATAGAAGCGTAATCGCTACGGAAAAGATAAAGCTTCTCCAGGTAAATCCGCAAAAGACACCGTAGCTCCACCAGGCTGCTGCTAGTAGCAGAAGGAGTTGCTTGCCGAGTCTACCAGTCGAATAGATCCGCAGCACAGCCGGGAGCAATATGATGAAATCGAAGATCCATATGTATGGGGTAAGGAGAGCTGAGAGGCAGAGCAGGAGGGGAATATCGCGGGTGAGCTCTATTCGCTTAGAGAGGGCGCAGATTAATACGACTACGGCTGCAACGGCAGCTGGTGCGAGTATCAAAGGTGATGAGTGCTCAAGACCCACAAGCAGGCGAAGTGCACTAATGGGGGAGTGGCCCAGCCACTCAAGGGCGTTACTGTCAGCACCAAGATGTGAGGCGATAAGCCCTGGACGGAGCCAATGCAAGGTAAGGAGCATCGTAGCGATGCCACCGCTAAGCCCCAGGATGAATCTGATATTAAGCCTTCCGGCCTGCAGGGCCATAGGGATAAGAGCCAAGAAAAAAAGATGAGGTTTAAGGAGGGCTGGCAATAGAGCAATACCGGCCAGAGTTGGTCGAGCGCGGGTAAGGAGATATACCGATGACAGAAATGAAAAGCATACCAGAGCGGAGACCTGACTAAAATAAAGGATTAAAACGCAGGCAGGAAACAGCACCCCGATCGTCGCAGCTTCAATCGGCTTAAGATCAAGATTGCTCATCTTGGCACTTGCGACCACGCACCCGAGGATGAGGGCGATGTTCAGCACTCCCCAGATCCCAAGTGCGATAGAGAGCGGTAGCCATAGGATTGGAGCCAGGATAAAGAAAAGTATCGGGGAGTAGTAAATTAGGCCGGGCCCGTTAGGATAGCCCAGACTCTTTTGATATTGAGATAGCTGATCGTAGTTATAAGGGTCGCCACCTTGGAGTAGGAGCTGAAATCCACTCCAGTACGCTAAAAAGTCATTCGGGGGGAAGATTACATCTGCCATAAATTTGATGTTTCCTTACTGGAATTAAAGCCTGATCGGGTAGAAATTTTAAATCTCAAAAGTCGCTATCTTGCTTGCAACCCCCGCGGGGCTAGATATGGTAGCTTTTCTGTACAGCCTTCGAATCCAAAGGTCAGTACCAAAAATAGTCTGGCTGTGGTAGGTGTCCTAGCGAGAATCGTGCTTTTAGGCTTTAAATCTCTTTTCGTAGAGTCTTAAGTATATGGGAAAAAATGTATCGTTTTTCACTCAAGGAGTATTGAGCGTTATGATGTTGGGATTGTCTGTGTTTCTTGCCGCCACCGCTAATGCCGAGCCGCTGCTTGCTAACTTCGAAACCACGAAGGGTAAGATAGTTGTGCAGCTTGAGCCTGAGAAGACTCCGGTAACTTGCGCTAGCTTTGTAAATCTTATCCAGCGCGGCTTCTATGATGGCGTCACTTTCCACCGCGTTATCCCAGGATTTGTCATCCAAGGCGGCGATCCACAAGGCACTGGATACGGCGGCCCCGGCTACAATTTCAAAGATGAGATCGACCCATCGCTCAAGCACTCAGGAGTTGGAATACTCTCGATGGCTAATGCTGGGCCAGGCACCAATGGGAGTCAGTTCTTTATCACTCTTGGGGCTCAGCCACATCTGGATGGCCGTCACTCTGTCTTTGGCCATGTGATAGAGGGCATGGAGCTTCTTCCCAAAGTTGAGAAGGGAGACAAGATCGTTAAAGCTACGGTGTCGGGTGATGCTGCCAAGCTTTTGGCTGCAAACGGGGCACTGGTTGAGCAGTGGAACACTGTGCTCAATCAGAAATTCCCAAAGAAGTAATGTAACTATTATGTTCTCTACCGTCCGCCTGGAGGGACTTTTGGTCCCTCCGGCGGGAACTCTCGTAGCAGAGCGGAGCGTAGCTCCGCTCTTTTCATTCTGCGACCTGACTCATCCCCAAAATTATTAGTTCGAGCGTTGAGAGCGCGGGCTAGGATATCACGCTGCTGGGCAGCTGCTCTGAAATCCTCAGGGAGATTCTCAGGATGCATGCTGGCCTTAAGATGCGCAGGTGGTAGGTCTAGGAGTGAGCGCGGTCTTTTATACCGACTGTTTTCAAAGCAGGGTTCCCACTTTCCGTCTAGTTTTTTCCATACTAGGTTAGTGCGGCCGAGTCGGGCGCCCACTTGCACATGCTCTGACTTGGGCCGGTGCGCGAGCTTGGTGAATACCTCCAGCTCTTCCTGAGAGAGAAACCCACGCGAACCTTCCTTCATCCGGGTCGCTTGATATACAGATGACCGCCACTGCGTTTGTTGTTTAGGTGGAGGCCCGGTGAGCAGACCCTGCGTAATTGAAGCTTCGAGGGCAAGGATCTGTTGCGCTTCCTGTTGGCTTACCTCTGTGAGTGGGGCTAGGAATTGGTGCAGTTCTTTTAGTGAGGCAAGATCAGTGGGGCGCCGTACCTCAAAGGACGGGCCAAAAAGAATCCCTCCTGTTGGGACCTCGAGGTTTCCCCGAATTCCCCCCCAGACCTTCTCAAACAGTTTCTGGGAGGAGGGGAGATAGGCGCTGCCAGCGATATCGAGCCGAGCCTTGGCTTTATCCTGTAACGTTGAAAGCTCTCTGGCAACCTGATCGCTTGTGGATCGTGCATCTAGCCCGAGAGCTTCGCGGAGCTCCATTGAGCTGGCCGGGCGTGGGGCGCGGATGGGGGAGTTGTATTCTATCGCCATATACTTGTTATGATATGAACAATGAACCGGGCGGCATTTTCTAACGCGCCTGTTTCAGGTGTGATTAAGAGGGGGTTGCAACCCATTGAAACTACTTTAAAAAGGTGGCGTGAGGGAGCGCTGTAACAGCGGCTAAGGTAAGGGGGCTTATCATCTGGCAGGGCTCTGTGAGCGCACCGTGGTAAACCGGGTTTGGCCTTTGAGAGGGCCGCAAAAAGATCGTGCAATCGCCAGGGGCTCGGGACGATACTATGGCGGCGAGCTTTTAAGCGCGGAGTGAAAACTATGATGTTTGAGCCAAAGCACCAGCCAGCTGGAGTAAAAAAAACTGAGCTCGATACGCTAGGCAAAGAGCAGCCGGGTATCCACTCTGACTTTCCGCTGCGTATGGGATATTGGAGTTGGAATTTAAAACCAAAGGCCCCAACGCGAGACACGCCTCCTGAAAAGATAAAGTTTTTCTTCACATCAGCGCAGATCGTGCTTCTTTCGGAGTGTCCCTGCCGTGGAAAAATTGGGGTCGATCGGCATAACCCGGACGCGTTTGTGGGATATCTCTACCCAGAGTCCACCGAGGGAGCCGAGCAAGCAATCCAGTGGGCAACTCGATTTAAGAGGCTATGACTCGCCAGCCTCTTGCGAAAGCTGCTGCCCTCGGATCGCCGCTTCGCAGCAAACCCAAGGCGCAGCAGCTTAATCAAAGGACCCTTCGAGCCATTAACCCTCCGTGTGCGTAGGCTAGCTCGCCAGCTAGCACCGGGATGAAGCCATCTCGGTGCGGCACAAAGTTTTCATGGTCACCACGGGAGGGGATAACCCCGTACACCTCGTATAGTTCAATCTCCCGCAGGGGCTTGCCCCGTTTTATTGAATCAATCACCTGCAAGGTTGTTTCGCGTGCAAGTGGTGAATCGTGTTGTCCCACCTCAGGCGAGACTCCGGCCCGGTGATTGATTAGAGCATGCCCACCTTTTATCGAGAAGGTCATCAGCACCACCTTACGAATCCCGACTAATGCCGCAAGTGGCAGCTGCGCCCGGTCGACAATCACGGTGAATGGTTCTGAGACACACGAAAAGGTGTGCAGATCTACTACCGGCTTCTCAGGTGGCAGCAGCTCTAGTAGCTCGTTTGCTCTGTGTTCCTCCAGTGTGCTCTGCTCTCTGGTGCCAAACGAGGCGTTGAGGTCCCGTTCGATGAATCGCTTGCGCTCGAAAGCAGCCCTTGGATTCCCACAGAGAATCGGCACCCCTACTTCGCAAGCAGCGAAATACGGAGTGGTCTCGTTGCCGTGAATAGCCCCCACAAAACTCAACTCTTTGATGCTCATAGACTGTTCTCCTTAGTTACCGGCTTTACTCGACCAGCAAAAAATTGGGCGTCCCCTCTATCCAGATCTAACCCCGGAATCCCAATCGAGCGAAGCTTCGCAAGATCACCGTAGAGAGGCTTTCCTCCGTAGCGACCTCGGTCGATGCAGCTCAAAGAATCGAGATCTCGATGGAGAGTCTGAAGCTGCCCGGCCATTTCGCAACTGAGGGCGTGACACAACGTAGCCACTTTTTCTGCGAGTTTAACCATATTCCTATTCTGGGTGTGGAAGGAGAGGACAGTTGCTTCAGTGTTCTCAAGCTCCATTGAGAGGAGATAAGCTCCAAGCCCCTTACGCTGTAGCTCCGGATCAAGTAGCAGCCCACCTAGGTGGTATATTTTTTCTGCTGGGTACTCGACCAATCCGGGACAATACTCGTACGATTTCCTCGCTGGGCGCTCCACTACCAATCCGCACAGAACAGCGCGTAGTGGGCCGTCACGGAAGATAAGTAGCCTCTGTGAGCTTGTTAAGTGGTCTCTAAGGTCAGCAAGAAACTCATCGGCTCGTTGCGCTACTGCCTCTCGAGAGTGCATAAAGCCCTTTGCGTAGACGCCGAGCAGCTCTCTTGAGAGATCCTGTAGCTGCCTCTCTGTTAGCGTGCGCCCATCTAAACACTGGAGCTGCCCTACGATTCGTTCCCGAGGTCCTCCTGGTAGGTTCCCCTGCGGAGGCGGCTCTGTTGGTCGTTGGTTTCGTGGCTGTTGCTGATTTGTATCCATAAGAATCCTGAAAAAATACATGCGTCTTGTGGTGCTCTGGATAGTCGTAAACGACTACTGAGCAGCACGAGAAAAATTAAAATGAAAATGCGTATCGATGTAGCTTAGCTTGTAAGCCAGGGTGTATTTGTGGGCTCACGCCCAAGTGGACCAGCTGCAGAGGGCGCGTGTGTCACTGCCCTTATGCGGTGAATTTACCGGCAGACTGATAAAAGCTGTTTGCCTCAAACTGGCTACATGTTGGAAATGGGCCGCTCCCAATCCGGTAGACAACGAAGTAGCAGATACAGAGCGAGCAGATACAGAGCGAGCAGATACAGAGCGAGCAGCAGATAGAGATCGAGCAGGATAAAATCTGAACTCAGAGGAAAAAAAGACGCCTTTATCCCCGCTATCTGGGGGATTAGAACCTGGGATTGTAAGGTTCGCAGCGGTCATGTTGGCGAGGGTCGCATCTGATCACGCTCTAGTCAAGAAAAATCCACGTTCGTCTGTTGTTGAAGGCACTCCTGCAGCAGCGAAGAAATCAGAAACGCTTAATGCGTGGCTGAGCGGATTGGTCGCACGGTGGTCGCAGGTCTCAGTTTAGGCGACAGGAGCCTTTCGCATCGCCAATTAATTTGTCTTTAGAGTTGGAGAAAATTCCTATTCGTTTGGCGAGCGCTGCCGTATACGGGAGATTAGCTCCTCCACTAGTTTAGGAGTACCGACGGTTGCTGGCTTTGCGATCACCTTTACTGCAGCACCGCACGCTCTGACCGGATTGGGGTCGATAAGAAAGATTAGTCGCCCGGGCTGAATATAATCCAAAAGGCTTGCAGCGGGATAAACCTCAAGGGAGCTTCCAATCACGATAAAGATATCGGCGCTTTGGGTCATTTCGATCGCGCGCTCCATCTCGGGCACTGCCTCACCAAACCAGACTATATGCGGGCGAAGCTGCGAGCCGAGCGTGCAGGTGGCACCGACTGGAATCTCAAGCGAAGAGAGTGGATAGATCAGTGAGGGGTCTACGCTGCTCCGCGCCTTGGTGATCTCTCCGTGTAGGTGTAGCACGCGGGAGCTTCCGGCACGCTCATGGAGGTCATCGATATTTTGGGTGATAATGGTGGTGTCGAAGTGATTTTCAAGTGTAACAAGGGCATGATGCGCCGCATTCGGAGAGGCTGCTGCGACTGCTTTCCTGCGCTCATCGTAGAACCGGAGCACCCGCTTAAAATCTTTCCGCCACGCCTCGGGCGTGGCGACCTCCTGCACCGGCACCCCTTCCCAGAGGCCGCCCTCTCCGCGGAAGGTTTTAAGACCGCTCTCTGCGCTGATGCCGGCGCCGGTGAAAACGACGATTTTTTTGTGTTGACCCATTTGGGGAGGCTCCCCGGTTAAGTATTCGTTCAACGCGAAGTGAGCGAAGAAGGGGGGCTGATCACCACCGCCAGTCCTATATAGCCTTACCGGCTCTGATTTGCACGAATGGTAATCGCCACAAGCCGCAACGCAGCGATAATGCCGCGAATACCGCTATGGGTGAAGGCACTGAAGAATGCCGATGCCAATTCAAGCTCACTGCCGTGCTGGCGGTGCCACTGCGCATTAAGAGCGGCTACCTCCTGCAGCCCCTCAAGAGCCACAGGCACAGCTGGTGCTTCTTGGCGATTATCCGCTGCTAGGCAACGAAGGATTACCATCATACCGTCACCAATAAACTTATCCAGGTTGCCACCGTACTTAAAAACAATCTCCACCATCCGTTCAAAGTACTGATTGAGAAGCTCTACTACTAATTTCGGCGCCAGCCTCTCCGCTGCTGTGGTAAATCCTCTGATTGGGAGAATAGCACAGTGACTTTGCGCCGCTCTCCGATCAGGGTAGGTGCTGCGAGATCTCAAAACCACATCCATCAGATGGTACGAGTCGTGGCGCGCAGAGGGTGACTTTACGGCCTCACGCACGCGTAGGTCCAGCACCATTTTGTTAACTACCTCACCAAGAGCATCAAATTCGTCGTGGCGAGTGGTGGGGGGCAATGGTGAGGTCACGCTCCCTGATCCGTTCTTGAACAGCTTTAATCTGCTTCAGTGGGTGGCTGCCCACGCGACTTAGGATAGGTGAAAGGAACAAAATAAAGCTGCTGCTAGCGGTGATGACGGAGATAAAGAGCAGAATAATACGGGTGCGACATTTCATGGTGCGCTGACGGTAGGCCGCTTCTTATACTGCAGCAGTTGGAACTGGGCGCCCACAACGGAATTTATAGTCCCTGCGTGCGGAGGCAGTGATTTGGTAACGCTAGGTGGTCTGGTTCGCTAGCTAAGATCGACCATACTGGTCCGCCTTAGCTCGGGATCAAACAACGAAAGAGTTCTTTAGCAGGAATTATGGCTTTAGCGAAGTGACAGTGCTTTACCGTAGATCTACCTATTGATGAGAGCTTCGCGATTATAAACTTTCCAGTGGTACCACGGGCACCTAAGAGGCTTGAATGCTCTCGATTGAACTCACTTAAGTCTTCAGTGTTAGCAAATGAAACGTACTGGTTTTCAACTACTAAATTATTTTTGGTTGGGACTCCATAACTGGCTGCAAGCGCTAGTGCAAAGTCAACTGACGGTTGATCTTCAATAATTGCGAACAGCTCATCTGAATAATCAAGGGCCATTTTGGTGAAGTTACCACTACTAAAGATGAGACGGCGACCATCGATGATAACCATTTTAAAGTGTGGTGCAGGCAGGAGCGCGTCCGCTGTCCAGTGACCGCGCCAGTCGATATCAGCTAGTTCGATAGATTGATTATCTTCCCCCGAGAATACAGAGACCTTCACCCCGCGTTTCTTAGCTCGACTAA
>JBILUF010000331.1:0-3383 GCA_044371155.1 Bdellovibrionota bacterium | reverse complement strand
GATGGTGGCTGGAAAGTCAGCAATGGCTCGCCCAGCGCTGTCGGTGGAACGCCCAAAGCCAGGGCGGTCAACTGCAATAACCTCCATGCCAAGGGATGCCGCAGTAGCGTGGGCCAGGGACCCTTCGAGCCGGGAGCCTGGGAAGCCGTGCAGATACAAAACGGTCGCGGACGCCGAGGGTGCGCCGTAGCGTGTAAGTGTTACCACTTGTCCGCCAGCGAGATTCACCTTCTCTGTACGCCCCAGTTCAATACCCTCCACACTGCCTCCACTGCGACAATCCAGCTAACACCCCGGGGGGAGATTAAAAGCTGTTTATGCATCCCTGTCACTATATGCTTTGGGCGGAGCCAGTAAGAGGCGATAAGGAATAGTAGCTGCTCGCAGCCCACGAGCGAGAAAACGCAAAAGTCTGCTTCTTGGACCGTGTGGGCGTTGGTCGCAAGTGTCCCTAGTTAAAATGACGTAACTTCAAAAGCGCGATGGCACGTGCCTTGGTATGGATCAGTTCTGCGACCCATGGCGGCTGTTTGGTGCCGTAACAACGGATGCGCGAACCCGCACCTAGCGATAGTCCTCAGCACCTCGACGGGTTTTGGCGCTTTGTAACATCTCAACACGACGAGAGATGCGAGTAGCCCCCGCCACTAGCTCGCTTGCCGCCTCTAGTTGTTCGCAAGTGAGCGGCTGGCGAATGAGCTCCGGGTCAAACCCCTCAAGGGCAGCAACGAATCCCTTGGATAGTGTTGTCAGTCCTCCCAGAAGCCCCGGGAGATCAACATTGTTCTCCTTCAGAATACCGATATTACCAATCGCCGTTTCCCTCAACCGACGAAAGTCGACAGCAGGTGCAGATCTGTTAAAAGCTGTCTTTACTCGCGAAAAATCACACATGACATTTTTGACACTCCTGTACCGAGTCTCCAGCGCTAGCTTCCGCAGATCTTCAATCGCCTCCGCCCGCAGATAGCCCTTTATGCGCTCCGAGCCAAGTACTCTGTCGCAATACTCGATCATATCGGCTACTTTCCTGAGCTGCTCGAAGGCAGGGACATCACCAGGCTCAAACAGCAGCTCCTTCGCCTTGTCAACTAATGCAGCATCAAGATCACTGCCGACAATTCCGTTTTTGAAGATCTCCTCAACTCTAGTTAATGTGGCCTCTCTGTCTGAGATACGCTTTTCTAACTCTGCGAATGCTTCAAGGGTCACCTGGCATCGAACCGGGTCATCGGCTGCCATCTCGCGCAACACCCGCACCTGCTCCTCATCAAGTAAGCCTCGGCTTAAAAGCCCTTTAGTGCCCTCTGTTACAGTTCGCATTTTCTCAAATGGGAGATCATCCTGAGCGGTTGCGAGGCCTCCTCTGGCTGGCAGCTCTTTTAGTCTGGGTGGGCCATACTCAGATGAAAGATATTTGCCTGGCTTTAAACCCTCAGTGATTAAATCCCGAAGGCGCTCCTTGGCACTCCTCGATACCGTAAGGTTCGCTAACGCTCCATTACCTCCAGCGCCATCAGGCTGCAGAGAGAAACGAAGATCTCGAGTCTTTGAAAACATCAATTCCATGCACCACCTTACACAACAACAACGCCGCGATTTTATAGGTTTCCGGCTGCTTAGGCAAAGAAACCGAGCTTAAATACGGGGCCAAAGTTTGGACCACTATGCACTCAAGCAGACAAGGTTACCCTGGTTTATTCACGGAGTTAGGAGCCTTCGAATAACCGTTCAAGGCATGCTACGGACTGATACGCATTCGCCATAACATCTGATGACTATACTCGATGAGGTCCCGATGTTAGACAACCAGCAAGCTCAGATCCTCCAGTTAAGACAGAAGCTTACCCACGGGAACCGTGACGAGCGTCTACAAGCTCTAGCGGCACTAGATAGTTCCTCTGTGCATCTGCTCTTGGAGCAGGTGGTTGCCCTTACCAATCACTGGCGTGTGGAGATAAAGGTGGCTGCTCTGCAGGCGCTACTTCCCGTGGATTCAGCTCTTATCAGCGAGGTAATCGCTGATTCTCTCAACGACGGAAACCGTGAGGTGCGGGCCGCTGCGGCGGAGCTTTTTCATCGCCCGCAAACTCGGCTAGCAGCCTAAAGTAAAGAAATCCAGGGATAAAGAGCAATAGCTCTGCGTGGATGGCACTGTCATCGCACAGCATCTATCGCTATGGCTCTTTGCCTGCACGTCGTAACCTTTCCGCAGTTCACAATTTCCCCATTCAACAAAGAGAATCTCACTAAAATCCTTGAGTAGCTCATGTGAGCTGGTAGGATCCACTGGAGGTTTCGGTGCTTCCTTATCTACAAGGGGGCGCTAGAGAGGTTTTCTCAAATTACAAAGCTATAGCTGGCAAGCGCAGTCTTGACCCAGCCAACCAAAGAGAAAAGATTTAGAGAGCCGTCGAAGAACCATGACCTCTATCGTTGATACAATCGAACTCCCCTCTTCTTTCCGACACCTGATGCCAGAGCACTCTCGGTCGATGGTGTTTGGAATCCCTGCACCACAGTCCCACAGCTCAATCCGTGAGGATGCAATTGAGGTACTGTTGTTCTCTTACTTTCTCACCAAAGCAGCCCTCCGAGGGTTCACAGTCGTAGCGATTCCATTCTGGCTGTGTGCGATGGGGGCGCTCTCTCTCCTCTAAGCTCCTGCTGTTCCTTCTTCCGCTCGGCCGACAATCAAGATGCTGCGATGACAAAACCAGATCCCGCCCGCCTCGCAGCCATCCCGACTATGAATGAGGTTCATTCGCTGCGGTTTCCAAAATCAGCCGCTTATCTGCCCGTGGCGGTGGATGTCTCAGGCGCCACTCTTCGGGTGTTATCAACCAATCCGAATTGGAGGGGCTCGGTGCCACAAGAACTTGCTGCCAGGCCTCTTAGCAAGCGACGCCTTCCCCCCGCTGATGTGATTCGAGAGCAGGTTTTGGTCTCGCCTGACGCCATGACGGCTATCCGTTCGTTCTTTGAATATGCCTGCCACGACCTACGGGTCATCTCTCGGGGTGAGTGCGGTGAACTTAGGTACCTTGCAACGCGAAGGATTGAGCCTAACGCTGAGGGCAATCTCGCTCCGGGGCATGTAAGAGGGGGAAATTTTCAGCACTCGGCACCACTGAATGGATTTTGGTGGCCACCAGGTGGGCGGGTGCTATGTCCAGCCCCCACGAGCCGCCTTCGGGCGGAGGGGTTTGACGTGGTGGACTCGGCCCTCATCAAACTGCACTCGGAGCTTGGCATCACCCCTGAGCAGGTGAAAGGTATCTACCATCTTGGGGTCGGCGAGAGCTCGCTTCCTCCTTGCATGACCTATACCTACAGGGGCAACGATGGGCAGAATGGATACAGCTTTGAGGCTCCCGTCCGAA
>JBILUF010000330.1:0-3384 GCA_044371155.1 Bdellovibrionota bacterium | reverse complement strand
GATATTGCTGACTGCTTGGGATCTCTTGGATATGAGGTCGTAGGCACCACTGACCACGGAGAGGATGCGATTAATAAGGCTACTACACTAAAGCCCGATCTTGTGATCATGGATATCATGCTCAAAGGGGCCATGGATGGAATATCGGCTGCAGAGACCATAAGCACTCGGCTACAAATTCCAGTGATCTTTCTTACGGCCCATTCAGATGAATCCACCCTACAGCGCGCTAAAGTAACAGCGCCTTACGGCTACATCTTAAAGCCATTTGATGCTGAAGATCTGCGTACATCTGTTGAGATAGCGCTATACCGCGCCAGCCATAGGGCAGGGTCCCCAGATGCTGCCCGCGAGCACCACGAGGAACCCCTGGCAGCTGAGCTCTTGACCCCTGATGTCATGGGAAGGCTTAAGTTCCTAGAAGAGGTATCGGTTTTTAGAGGCCTACCCACCGGGGCGCTGCACAAGATTGCCGCGTCTGCATCGGTGCGTGAGATCGGAGCCGGCGGATTTGTATTTCATGCAGGGGGCGCTCTCTCTGAGATAGGTATCGTAGCATCAGGACGTATCGCCGTGGTTCGCAGCTCCGCCAGTGGGAAGGAGCTAATTGTCGATCTCGTGGGGCCATCGGAGATCATCGGGCTACAGTCGCTCTCCGATAGCGTCGACCAGAGCATCTCAGCACGTGCTCAGATCGATTCTCGTGTGCTTACTATTCCTCTAACTCATGCCCGCACCCTCTTGGCGGAACATCCAGAGAACTACCCTAAGGTCTTGCATGAGCTAGGGATAAGGCTACGCAAGAGTCAGGAACTCGCAAGCAGTTTGGCGCACGCCAAGGTTGAGACCCGAATAGCCTCAACCCTACTAGCCCTCCTACCCGAGTTCGGGAAAGGGGGAGGAGCAAACGGACACCCGCGAATCTTCCTGACCCGAAAGGAGCTTGCTGAGCTTACCGGCACCACGCCCGAGACTGCGATTCGAACCACAAAACACCTAGAGCGTCAGGGGATTTTAGACCTCACCCGCCCTGGAATCATTAAAATCCTAAAGCAAGACGATCTGCGCGCCCTAACAGATTAAGGGAGCAGTTTGCCTCCCGTAAGGACGTGCCACAGCTGGCGAAGCTGTGCCCTGAGCACGGGTGCCGGTGCTGCTAATGGTTCTGCGGATGCGGCGGCTAAAGGGGTGCGCCTAGCTGGGCGCCCTCTGCTGCGATGGTTCTTCGTCTCCTTCGGTGGCATTCACCGAAATCTGAAAGGTCTTGGCGGCTGGCAGCTGTTGCATCAGATCAGATTGCGGCCGCTTGTTTTTTGCATGTGAAATAAACGCGGCGGCCTCAGGATCGCCATACACTCCATGAGCATCAAAAAAAACTCCGCCGGTGCCGTCGAGCGCCTTAAGCACCCACAGAACAGAATCATCATCAGGATCTGAATTCTCCTCAAAACGGTACACCGCCTGCACCGAGAGCTCATCCGCAGGATAACTTTTGCCGGAATGGAGACACATCATCTTGCCACTTTTAAACATAAACTGATTTCTATACCCAGCCTCACCAAGTTGATCCTGAATCTGTAGCGGTGCTGGCATCATAGGGATACCGGTGGTTAGACTCTATGGGAGTAGCCTACGAAAAGCTGACTACAGTGTGCCGCTTTGAACTGCCCATGACTATGAGCAGGATCGCGAGCTAGCTTGATTGTTGGCCGAGCGTAAGCACCCGGGCGGGATTTCGCTTGTGCGCTTTGCAGAGACGCTTCGGTAGCCCCACTGCTCCGTGCTAAGAGCGCCGCGCGTATACTAGAGCACCCATCCGCAGCCTGAGGAGTATTATAATCCGAACGGCAGGTTCATCGCGCAGCGAATCTCAAGACACAGAAGCGACTCGTGCCAGGACGACTACCCCGGAGCGCTCGCCCTGCTCAGGCAAGGCACCTACACGATGTTGATAAGCTTAGGGATCTTTGTGCCGGGCTGAAATACAGTTATAAACCGATCCATGCCGCCCACCTTGTATTCAGTGGTCGACATCGTCTCAACAACTAGACTCTTGAGCGCTTCCTCAGAGATATCGACCGGCACATCCAAGGTGGCACGCTTTTTACCCTTCACCTGCACCACTACCGTAACGGTATCAGCCTTTAGAAGCTCTGGATCATGCACCGGCCAGGCAACACTCGATATGGACTCGGTATGACCCAAACGCTGCCATAGCTCCTCAGCAATATGCGGAGCAAGTGGCGAAAGTAGCACAAGGAGACGCTCCACTGTCGACTGAGCTAGAGGCTTCCCGGCTATCTCATTTAAGCATTCCATCAGGCTTGAGATCGCAGTATTGAATCGAAGCCCCTCAAGGCTCTCTGCCACTCGCGCGTTGGCTTTATGTAACGCGCGCAACACCTCCCCTGATTGCTCCGCCTCGGACACAAAAGCCACAGTGCCCTGGTCTAAGTCACCAGTGACAAGACTCCATATCCGTCGCAAAAAGCGCTGGGTGCCCATAATAGCCTTGGTATCCCAAGGCTTTGAGGCTTCAAGCGGCCCCATGAACATAAGATACAACCGCAGCGTATCTGCCCCGTGCTGCGCAATAATATCGGATGGGTTAATCACATTGCGGAGAGACTTTGACATCTTCGCAACGATCCGCTCAAGCGGCTCCCCAGTCGTAGCGAGGACAGCCTTGCCATCCTCTCGCTCGGTCACCTGATCCACCGGAATCAATGCCCCACGGCCATCCTTATAGGCATATGATTGAATCATCCCCTGATTGAAAAGCTTCTTGAACGGCTCTCGGGTACTCACAAAACCGAGATCAGAAAGTACTTTGTGCCAGAAACGGGCGTACAAAAGATGCAGCACAGCATGCTCAGCGCCACCAACGTATAAATCCACTGGCATCCAGGCCTGCTCGAGGTCCGGACTCCAACCCTGCTTAGTATTTTTAGGGTCGATAAATCGAAGGTAATACCAACACGAGCCAGCCCACTGCGGCATCGTATTAGTCTCACGCCGCCCTTTCTTGCCAGTTTTACGGTCTACTACCTCTAACCACTCGGTAGCCTTGGCCAACGGAGACTCACCACCGTCTGAGGGCTTAAAATCACGAACTGATGGCAGCTCTAGCGGAAGTTCCTGCTCCTCAAGGGCCGTGACGGTGCCGTCCTCCCAATGAATGATTGGAATCGGCTCGCCCCAGTAGCGCTGCCGAGAAAACACCCAATCTCGAAGCCGATAGGTGGTCACCTCCTCACCATGACTGTGCGAAGCCAGCCAACTACAGATCAAACGGGCAGCTTCAAGATTGCCCTTCCCTTCGAGTGCAAGCTCCTTGGCGACCACGGCGGCGTTGGGGGTCATCACCCCTTCCCCAGTCCAGGC
>JBILUF010000329.1:0-3386 GCA_044371155.1 Bdellovibrionota bacterium | reverse complement strand
CCATACTAACGTTTCTCCGAATAATAGCCCCGATGAAAACTCATCGAGGCTGATGAAAAATTACCATTACTAAACGACAGCCACAGCTCCTTGCGAAGTGTGTCGGCGTTGGCCCCTATCAAGCAAGCCCCACCTGCTATCGCTCAGCCCTTTATTCAAATCCTTTCAAAAACTCCCCCACTCCAGAACAACCTGCTAAATTGTCCCAAAAAATGGGGTTTTTTGGGGGTTCTTAGGGGGCAATAGTAAGAACAATGTGGACGATAAAGCAACCGAAAAAAGAGCGAAAGATACATTTTATCCTTTTAAAATATGGATAAAATCAGGCTCAAAAGCGGAGTTGCGTGCTAGTGTCGAAGAAGGTGGCAATCATGACGTTGCACAGCCATAGCGCAATCACAGCTCTAAAAGCCGCTTAAAAAGCCCATTAAATCAGGGGTTTTAAGCTATTCTACTGTTGCAGGAGGTCCTAATGCACCAAGTATCACCATCACCTTTTGCACTGAGACGACATTTCTGGAGATGCCAGCAACGCTCACCCCTTCTCATAGCTTTCCTGATTTGGACTGGTATGCTAGCGCCACTGCTTTTGGCCTCCCCAAAAAACGTCACCGCTCAATATCAGCAGCCAAACCTCGCCACCCTCAACTCCTCAGAGCTGGGGATGCAGCTTAGCTGGCCAGAGGAGCTGATCCGACTACCCGAGCAGGAGTCGCCGGCGCTAGGGACGCTTCTGGTGTTGCGGCATCGCTCCAAGCCGTTTCCCACCGTCAACCTTCTGCGGATACCGGGTCGATTCGATCTGGCACGCGCCGCTGAAACAGTGGCCGACAGTTACCGCTCAGTTGGACTTACCGATGCACAGGTAGTCCGTGCAGAGACATTGCCTCAAGGGTGGGCTGAGCTTGAACTATCATACCGCGGCAGCGCTGGGCCATCGACCTCATATGTGCTGGTGCTGCCTCGTGCTGAATCCCATGCCGTACTTACCATGGTAGACACTGCTGAAAATGCGAAGCAAAACCTCCCACTCTGGCGAGAGATCGTAGGCAGTCTCAAAGCTGCGAACTCCGAGTCAGGAGCTGTCGAGAGCGGATTCGCTCAATCCGTCCCACCGGTCTGGGCTGTAGTGTTGCTGCTCGCCATTATTGCGGGCGTAGCAACGGTGGGTTGGCACCATCGCAGACGCCCCCCGTCCTCTTCGGCCTGAACGGGGATATAATTCTATCCCCCTTTACGGACGACCACACCTCTTGGCGGACGCTGCGAGCGTCATGAACTATAAGGGCTAGAGCATTATCACTTTGCTCGTACGCCCACCTTCGCTGAAAAAGCATCCAGCTGCAGTGCCCGCACCTGCTCCAGATAATTCATCGCAGATTGCGAGATCTTCCCGGCCACCGCCTTGGCAGGATACCGCTCTGCATCGACACTGAGCTCATCCCAACAGCGGCCGTGTATCGCACGCCGCACAGCTGCGACCGCGGTGGGCGATTGAGGATATAGCCGCAGAGCGATACGAGCCCCTTGGCACCGTATCTCGTCGTTGGGTGATTGCACGACGCGCTCGACCAGATCGTCAAGCTCCTTATCAGGGGCAAGCTCGGATAGCGCTACTAGTCGGCGAAGCAACGCCGCCTGCTTACGTGCCGGCGCATCCGTTAGTAGCTCTATCAGCGCACGCCGTGATAAGTCCACCCGTCCATAGGCAGCACAGGTAAAAAACTGCTCTTCGTCGGAGGTTGCCTCGCTGCGAAATCGTGCTTTCCAATTATAGGTATCACCGGAAAGCCCCGAGGCCACCCAGAGAGCCTCGCATCCCGTAGGCGAGCGCACCCCAGCACGCTGAGCGAAATCCTCCACCACCTTGATGGCCTCTCGCTCAGGGAGCCCTCCCTTGGCTGCATAGGAAAGGAGCGCTGCCCCTTCCTGTATCGGGAGCTTGCTCAAACCCACCTCCAGGAGCGAGAGAACCTCTCGAGGAGATAGCCGCAATCGCTCTGTCTGCGACAGCACCACTGGGATGAGTGCTGGGTCGAGTGACTCGTCAAGCACTCCTCGTACCACCAACTGCGAGAGCTCTGGATCACCAGAGAGTGCCGTCATCGTCCTCACGTGCGCTATTCGCGCGTTTGTCAGACACGGGATAAGCCTTGTTGCAACAACTGGCCGAGTGAGCGCCCCTTGTACGATTGGCTCTGAAAGAACCGTCAAAAATTCCTGACATGAGGAATTCTGAAGCCAGGAAATAGCACTCCGCAGCTGCGGGGATTGGCCCTTAGCGTCTTGGAGTGTTATCGCTCGCAACGCCCCCTGGGCCGCGGCACCAGTCGGTAAAGTAATGGCTTTCAGCGCCACTCGACTATGCTCAAGGCCCAACACCAAGGCACTCAGCGCATACTCTCGCACCTTAGACTCAGGGTCTCCTAATAGCTTAACTAAAGCCCCGACAGCGCCTGTGCGCCCTTGCGAGATCGGTTCAAGCAGCTGCGCCCCTAGCAGCCTCTCCCCCGGACTTTTACCGGCAAGCAGTCGCTCGGTGGCTCCACGCGCATCCTTGCCGAGCACTCGCAATACAGATCGTACCGACTCTCGCTCCTGCTCTGACAAAATTGTTACTCCCTGTATCGCGGCCAGACGGGAGAGAATTCGCGGCATAAGAGCAACCCATACTGCTCGCTGGGGTCCGAGTCCTAGACGGACTAGCTGCGCCACCCCCTGCAAGAGTTCCTCTCGCTGCATCTGCGAAGGTGGTTGAGTTTCAATGGTTTGCATCAATATAAGCACGGCTGACCGCAACAGATCTGGGGGTTTACTATCAGCCGCGGAAATGGCTTTCAGCAAAGCCTCTCGCACAGACACCTCGGAATCCTTCGCAATACTCCGTAGTAATTTCGCCCCACTCTGTGCCGGTACATCGAGAGCTAGCTGCGCAATCCGTCTTCGAACCAGGACATCGCTGCTTTCCTTTAGGCGCTGCAGTGAATCCGCAGAGATCTGACCGTTGCTCACCGCACAGCTCAGACGAGAAACCGCGGCATCCCCAACGATGCCATCCTGGCTGAGCAGCGAAAGCATCCCTTCCACAAGGGGCGGAGCAATGCGGGCGCAGACCCCAGTACTACCAAGAATTATCCGCGCTGCCGCCTCAGCCAGTGTGGGGTGAGTACCCACCGGCGATAGCGGAGTAGTTTCAGGAACGGGCGTAACGAGGGCTGCATCAACAAGCGGCGCTAACGCCTCCAGGGTCCAGCCAAGACCAGCTAACACGCGTAACGCCCTTCTCCGAGCAGCATACTCTCCGTGAGTCAAGTGATCTTGAAATACAGAGCGCGCGCTTTCACGATCCCCCCAAAAAAGCTCCTGAAAAAGCTTTGCTACACTCT
>JBILUF010000328.1:0-3410 GCA_044371155.1 Bdellovibrionota bacterium | reverse complement strand
AGACAAAAGGGCTTCAAATCTTCGACTAATCTCTTCTATCGCCTCTTTTTGTGCTTTCTCGTCTTCCATCGCTCGGCCTATTTGCATCGCATCATACTTTATAGGTTTTCAGGCGCTAATCAAATTAGGGACTAGGTCGTCCTTGGAAACCCGGCAGACGGGGGCGACCGAGTCAGTACCGGAGTCCTGGGTTTATTTCCGGTCTCCGGCTGGAGTGGGCGAAGATGCGGTATCCCTGTGGTCGGGTGGTTAAGTCTGGGATGGTTGACTGGGTAGCGGCGATTGAGCGTCGCGATCCGACGCGCATAAGTGCCGAGACCAAACTGTTGCTGCTCCAGATAAGCGCAGCCACGATAGATAGAATCTTAAAGCCACATCGAGTCACTCGTGTAGCGGGTTTGACTCGTCCCGGAGGATTTAGAGAGCACATACCGATTTAACCCTGTATTTGGAACGAGCGTCGCCCCGGATTTATAGAAGCTGATACGGTGGCGCACTGCGGCACCTCTTTACACGGAGAGTTCGTAAACACGCTTACAGTCGTCGATACAGCCACTTTGTGGACTGAATCAGAGCGGTATTTGGACGGGGCTCAAATGCTGTCTTTGACGCCCTGCGGGATGTTGAATCGAAGCTCCCTTTCCCGGTCCTTAGCTATGGACGCTGATAATGGTGGAGAGGCCTTAAATCAGCATGTTCTGCGCTATTTTAACGACGAGCGCACCGCGCTCGGTCGTCCAATAGTGCAGGTAACTCGTGCACGTGAGTACCGTAAAAACGACAACGCTTTCGTTGAGCAACGAAACGACGCTATCGCTCGAAAGTACCTCGGATACGAACGATTGGATGCTCGCGAGCTCGTGCCGATTATTAATCACTACTACGCTAACATCGTCTGCCCGCTCCTCAATCACTTCATGCCGTGCTTTCGGGTGCAGGATAAAGTAAGAGTGCAGAGCCGTACAAAGCGAGTATACTCCGCTCCGCTCACCCCCTATGCCCGCATCATGGCGTCTGACTCAGTGCACTGGCAACTAAAGCAGCGGCTGCTCCATCAACACAACTCACTCGAAAGCTCATCGATACCGTCGCTAAGAAGATAAGAGCAGGCGCTCCTATCCCTTCCAATCTTCCTCAATATGAGCTCTTCGATAGCCTCTTAGCTATCAAAAATCATCCCAGAACAATGGTTCAAATATACCAATTTCTTGCCCCCTCGTGTTACTTCCTCGCGTTCATCCCCATAACTTTCGGTGACATCATTTATGAGGCTAATCGTTGGGCCTAAATCTTTTGACCGTTTAGGGACAGGCTGATAGCATTACCGAGAGTGAACCCGTGGAGACACAGAGTTATGAGTAATCCCAGCCGCCTTTTTTGCGCCTTAACCTTTTCCATCCTTTCTGGAGTAGCGCTCTCAGCCCATGCGGATGTCTCCCGTAGGCAGTGTATCTCTGATGCAGCAGCGGCTCGCAAGAGTGCTAATTCAGCGGCCTCCGAAATTTACCAGCAGGCGGTAGCAGGGTGTAAAGGCCCGTGCCCTGAAGCTTGCGTGACGCAGCTGCGGGAGTGTGAGGCTTCGCCGCGCGAAAGCAGAGAGTCCTGCTACAACTCAGCACAGGCAGCTTTTAACGCTGTTGTTTCGGCGTGTCGCGCTTCGGTCGGCTGCGGGGAAGGGCCGGGGTGTTTCGCAAATCGAGATTTTCAGATCTGCTTAGTCGATGGTCGAGTGACGCGGCGAAATGCAATCGCTGGGTGTAACTCAACTTTTAAGCAGACTGTGCGCGCTGCCGGATGTGGGCAGGCCTATAGAACCTGCGCTAGAGCATGTCGCCAAAGTGGTAGCTCCTCTTCGACTAGTTCTGGATCGAGCTCCTCATCAAGCTCTTCTTCGAGTTCATCATCATCGTCGTCGAGCTCATCTTCAAGTTCATCCTCTAGCTCGTCATCCGACTAGCAGAGTTTCTTGGTATCAGCACTCTTTCTTTCGCAGCGATTCCCGGATTGAAGTAGGACCAATTCCCTGCCTCAATTCCGGTGGCGTGCTGGGCGCTGAGTAGGTAACGCATAGCGGGCAATCCAGTTAGGTCAGCAAAACAGCCGGCTTCTGAAGCCACCGCTCACGACCAGACCGTCTTAGTTGCGATAACCTATTGAACTCGCCAGGAAAAATAGGCTGCGCTACAGGTAACCAGGGCGGGGCAGTGAGGCATAACAACTTTTGAGTCGTATTCAGCAGCTTGTTCTGCAGCAGCGATTAGGTGCATATGCAGCCACAGCTTCCTCAAAATCATTTTGGCCATTCCGCAGGGTCCATCGCACCTGGTGCGCCGTCACTCAATGATAGTTCAGGCGTGAGCCAGGACCCCGCTCGGCAGCTTACCTCGACCTATGGCCGTGTGATTGTGGGGGCGCGTGGATCGCTGATGATAACCCTTAATCCAGAGCACCTGGGCCTTCAACGCCATGCTTTGAGGCTTCCCAGCCGAGGCAATGGTGCGCTTTGCACCTTCAGTGCCAAACGAGAGGCGCACATAACGCTGTCAGGATTTAACCGCGAGCTTCAAGCCATCCTGCTCGATCCTGCAAGAAGCGATGCGCTGAATTGTAGATTAAGAGAGCTAAATGGAGAGCTGGGAGTTTTAGTAGCGTTTGTCCCAGCTAGTCCAATTAAGCGCATTGAAAAGACTTACAAAGGCGTTACTAAGGATGGAAAAGTCTTTGAGGAGTACCGTGAGGCTCTGATTCGTGAGGTGAGTTGCGAGAAGATTGAGGAGATTCTTGCAAGGGTAGGAGAGTTACTGAGCTCGCCGCTAACGCCACCGTATCTCTTCGTAACACTTTACTCTGCAGGCTCTGGGCACAACATTGCTGTTCCCAACCGTAATTCGTTGACTGCTCTAAATCCCATCGATCTTCCAGGTGAGCAGCTGGCGCTCTTTCAAGTCAGTGGTGCCGAGCAGGGCGAGAGAATTGGGGCATTTTTAAAGATAGTGGACCAAATGCGAAAGGAGCGCTGCGCCCAGTCGACTGACTTCAAGGTATCCCCATCGAGGCAGCTTGGAGAGGAGTTGTTGATGGCGCTCGTGGGCCCCAACCCGATAGAGCGACTAGCTGATCTTATTGAGCAGCCGGGGATTGCCTCTGTCCTGCATAAAATCTTAGCCCTTCGTAGCATCCCTTATCCGCAGAAGCCTGGAGTTGAGATGACTGATTTGGAGCACACTCTTCGTGTGGTAGCAGAGGCGTCAAGGCTCTGTATCGAGCGTAACCTTTCAGATGAGAGTAAAAAAGCTGTGATGCTTGCTGCTCTTCTCCAGGATCTTGGCCGTGGGGAGGTGGGTATTACGAAGCGCCAACCTGATGGAAGCGGAGGCACCCGAATCGTTTGTCACGGCTATGAAAAAGCG
>JBILUF010000327.1:0-3411 GCA_044371155.1 Bdellovibrionota bacterium | reverse complement strand
AAGTTGTCACGAAAGCCGACGGTTTCTTCCGCGATCTCGCCGATGACATCGAGCGCTAGTGGGCGCAGCTTTGCCTCGGTGTAGCGATAGGCCGCCGCCTCATCACCATCCATCGAACCGAAATTTCCCTGTCCATCAACCAGTGGGTATCGCAGAGAGAAATCCTGCGCCATTCGCACCATGGCATCATAACAAGCGGCATCACCGTGCGGGTGATAGCAGGCCAAGACCTCTCCTACGACCTTGGCTGATTTGCGGTGACCACCCTGTGGGGTGAGCCTAAGGTTATTTAGCATGGCGAATAGAATGCGACGCTGCACCGGTTTGAGACCATCGCGCACATCAGGTAGAGCGCGCCCTGATACCACGCTCATAGCGTAGGTAAGGTAGCGATCCCGGGATTCCTTTTGTAGCGAGGTATCGATAACAGCCATGTAAATCACCAATCAAAGCGTTAACGTTTCGGGGGCGGCACGAAAAGTGAGCGCATCCATGGGCGGGGTACTTCCCCGGGGTACGCGCACTTCTGCGGCGGGCCAGAGATGACCCGCGCCAGAGGGGGCCCCAAGCACAAGGAGTTAACCCCTTTTGGGGTAATCACCTCCCCCTTACATGCCCTAGCACAGCGCCTCGGGGCGGGAGGATACTACGTTTTGCTTCAAAATCACTACCACACATCCGGAAATAGATAGCTCAAGTAGCTTTCAACGGAGTGCCGTATTAAAAACCATTCGCGCTGTGCCGCGGTTTTTACACTAGAATTGCCGTGTTGTTGCTATCAGTGGTGGGGAGTATACTGCGCACCTATGAATATCAGTGCTTTCCTCACGAAATCGCCAGGATGCGGGTGCCGAATCCGGGCCCTGCTTGCTGCGTGCCTGCTAGTCTGTGTTGCATTGCTGGGAGGGGGCTGTAAGCGTACCACACAGGAGGAGCCGGTGGGTCCAGCAGAGACAGTTGTATATCTGCGAGGCACTTTTAATAACTGGGATCTCTCGGTGCCGATGGAGTACTCCCAGCAGTACGGCTATCTTGCCACCCTTGACCTGCCGGCAGGAAACCACGAGTTTAAGTTTGCCGATGAAAGTTGGCAGAAGTTGGACCTGGGGTTTGTTGGCACCCCCATTAAGTTTGGTGAGCAGACCCCTTTGGGGCCGCAAGGGGGCAACCTGCGGGTGATTCTCGATAATCCGACTAACCTAATCTTTGCCCTTGTTATCGCCCCGGATAAATCAGCCTCGCTGCGGGTAATCTCTGGGGATACTCCCGAGAGGGCCGATAGCGCGGCAGCCGACGGAAGGTAGCTATCGGCTCGATGTGGTCCTGCACGATGTGGTCCTGCATTACGGTAGTTGTAGTTCAACTTTTCGAAATGGTGCCGCTACGATTCCGTTCCAGTCTAATGCCGCCTTGTTGTGTACCGTGGCTCGGACGGGAGTGAGGAGACTCGGGTCGGTAAGCTCCTCGAAGGAGCTAATCATTCTGGTGCAACACTTGTCAGCCCGCAGGCAGGCCACGGCATTGAGCTGCTTGTCTTGCAGCTTTGCCAGCAGATTGTCACAACTTTGAAATTGCAAAATAGTAGGAAGGGTAGCCAGGGAGGTCGCTAAATACTCGCTGAGCGCGGCGAAATCTGGGGTGGACGATCGAGTTCCCATCGCAATCGCTGGGCCTACCAGTACCACGGCAGTGGTGATATCACTTTGCAGCACTGGGGCTGTCTTTAGGCGGCCAACAGTCAGAAATTCATCCTGATATTCTATTGCAAAAACCGTCTCAGCGCCTGCTAGCTGGTGAAGGTGCTCTGTGCGGGTGATGATTCGATCTATCCCCCAGCGCGGCAGGGTTGCCAGCCGCTCAGCAATTGGGATCTGTTCGTAGCTTTCAGGGTTGAGTCGCGAGGGGATGCCCCACGATTCGTATCGAGTGCTTGAGAAATTCCGCAAAGCGGTAGCAAAAATAGAGTTAAACGAGCTTTCTCGGAAGACAGCCCATAACCCCCTTGCTCCGCTAAGTGCTGCGTATTGGGAGAGTGCCATATCGAGCGGAGTGCGCTGGTCCTGTATTCGCTGAGAGTCTGCGCTGAAAACACCGATGAAATATCCTGCTGTGGGGTTGGCCTTAAGGTATGCCGTAAGTCGTACGACCGATTCACTTTCGGTGGCAGAGAATGTAGCTGGGGTACGCTCGGCTGGTACGGATACTGCCAGCGGTACAATAGTTATCAGGGCCGCAAAAAGTGCCACGCCACGACTCCCCAGTGCGCTAATGCCCCTGTGTCGCATCAAGATCTCAGCAATCCCGAACAGTAGAAGCGGGATCAGGAGTAGCAGGACGGCCATCATGCGGCTTGGTTGCCATGCGACTGTTAGGCCCACCCAGGTAGGGTCAATAACAATCAGAGGCACACTGGCCAGCACCGCAGCGGCAAAGCAGGCGAGTGTGCGCTGCGCGGCAGGGGCCAGCGCTACCACAAGGGTGGCGGGCAAGATAAGACCGTAAAAGCTATAGACATTGAAGGTGCGAGCAAGAATCTCCGCTGACTCCGGCACCGCAGGGCTGCTGGCTCGCCCTGCGAATGCTGCGATATACCAGGGCAGCGCCAGTAGGGTGCCAAGCCCTATGCCGAAGGCTGGGCCAGTGATAGGTGTCTGATCGATGCGCCACAAGAGCAGAAGAAGAACCCCGACAAGGACACTTCCAACGATCACGACATGGTAATTGCTGAGCAGGAATAAGGCGCTCACGATGGCCAACGCCACAAGGTGCGCTATTCCAGCGGGTCGTGACAGCGCTAGTAATATAAGGACGAGTAGCAGCGTCACAGAGAGACCCTGGGTGGCAAAACCAAGGAGCAAAGCACTTTCCAGCCCGACACTTAGGTATACTCCAGAGCATAGAATAGCGGCGGTAGTGAGTGCCGTTAGAGCCGCCAGGCTTGCTCGTATCCCCAGCTGTCTGGCGCAAAGCCCGAGCAGGGAGGGGATAAACACTACCCCTGCAATCACCAGAAGCTTAAAGATTAGTACCCGCTCCACAGACGGAAAGATCGCATAGAGCGCTCCGCAGAGAAGATAAAACAATGGGGGATAAAACGTCGGAAACTGCATCCCTTGAAAGAACGCATCCAGAGTGCCATCAATCCGCGGCCAGAGATTGTCGTAGTAGAGCTGTGAAATAACGAAGTGACCGGCGGTGTCCCATCCCACCGGCAGTCCTGCATGCAGATACTCCCAGATCAATGAGCCGCCGAATGCGGCGGTGCTAGCGATGCCGCAAAGGAGGACTAGGAGGTATCCAAGCCGAGGCGAATTTGCCAGATCGCGCATGAACGAATCCCTGCGTTTTTACACATGGGTGATGGAGTCGAGGTGTGCCGCTGCGCCACCTTTGCCCCTTCTGCATTTGTAC
>JBILUF010000325.1:0-3417 GCA_044371155.1 Bdellovibrionota bacterium | reverse complement strand
CCAAATTGGTAACAACGCCGAAATGGATGGGACGGTTGGAGATGCCTATATTCAGATGATGGAGGAGCAGTTTGCTCTCCTGGATGAGAAGCTACCACTCCTGGCCGAACGAGGGCTTAAGCTGACCTTCGTCCTATACTCACCCCCAGGAGGGTTTGAGTTTAGGTCGGGCCCTTCCCACCACGCAATGTATTCGAGCCGTGCGCTACAGCTTGAGTTTATTCAGATGTGGCGACAGATCATGGCTCGCTATGGCTCAAATCCTACTATTCGCTCGTTCGTGCTCTCAAATGAGCCAGCTATGCGCAAAAATCGAGTGGCCCCCGGAGCAAAAACATGGAACGGTTTGCTGCTCGAGGCCATCAGCGCGATTCGCGAAACCCATCCGACCGTAGCACTTGAGGTGCCGGGACTTCACGGTAGCCCAATTGGCCTCGCTGACCTCCCGCCGATATCAGATCCTAATGTGAGCTACTATTTTAACTCCTATCTATTTCACGGTTATCAGCATAGCGGGGTTGAAGGAATCGCCCCGTTCTCTATTCCCGCTCCAAATGGAGCTCTTGGCAAACTTCGTCAGAAACTCGCGCCGTTTTATCTACGGGTGTATGACCGCGTTCAGAAGCGCGTCCTCCCTGCCTCCGCTTTTCCCCCGCGGATTAACGTTGGCGAAGTTGCAGTCGCTGCCTGTGCCACTGACTCTGGCCAGTTTCTCAATCAACTGCTTGGGGCCCTTGAGGCCGATGAATCGACCGCCAGCAGAAAGAGCAGGGCGGATCGGATAGCAGAGTGGCAAAAGAAGAGGAAAAATAGGCGCTTTCGTAGACTCCCTGCGCCGGTGTTCACCCGCAATGACTTCCTCAAGGATGTTGAAGTCCGAAGCTACGCTTTACATGCCTTTGCTGAGGCTCCGATCTGGGATCCGCGATACGTATGCTCTCAAGATGGCAGTCTGAGCATATCGACAGAGGAAACCGACCGAGGGACCGTTTTAAAGAGCTACTTCGGCAGAAACGCGTAGCGTTCAGAGTTCATTCAGATTTCGTTCTACCTTGACCCGAATGCGTTAGAGTGTTCGGTGCCAGTTCCCACCCCTCAGGCTGGCGCCCTGCGCTGGCGGCGGGTGGCTGCATTTACTGACACCGAGCCATCGGAATCAGACGGATCATGACCAAGCAAGGCCTCGACGAAATCACGCGGTACAAATGGGCGTAGGTCCTCAGCGCCCTCACCCACTCCGATATATCGAAGCGGTATCCCCAGCTCCTCCTTGATCGCTACCACCACGCCCCCCTTCGAGGTTCCATCAAGTTTGGTGACTATAAGTCCCGTGAGAGCAGTTGCAGCATTAAATTCACGAGCTTGTATCACTGCATTCTGACCGGTAGATCCATCCACGACCAACAAGACCTCATCCGGGGCACCAGGAATATGTTTGTCGATGGCATTTCGGATCCCTGAAAGCTCCTCCATCAGATTAAGCTTCGTGTGTAACCTGCCTGCTGTATCGATGATGACCACATCAATTGGCTCCTGGGCGGCTCGTGCCATCGCGTCATACACCACTGTCTGCGGTTTAGCGTTGGGCGCACCTGAAACTACCGGGATACACAGGCGCCTCCCCCACTCATGCAGCTGCTCCACCGCCGCAGCACGAAAGGTATCTGCTGCAACCATCAGCACACTCGACCCCTGACGCCGCCACTGATGGGCTAACTTGGCAACTGAGGTAGTCTTGCCCGCGCCATTGACCCCCACCACCATTACCACTAGCGGCCCGTCTTCGCGGCGCCGTGGGGCCATAATCGGAGCGCCTGGGGCACCGCGCTCAAGAATGCCGAGTAACTTCTGCTTCAGTATCCCAGCAAGGCCACCTTCATTTATGTCAGCTCCAGCTTTAACATCCTCTTTGACCTCTGCAAGAACAGCGGTAGCAGTTTTAATCCCTAAATCACTCCCCACCAAAATAGCTTCAAGGTCCGCAACAGACTCCTCGTCTAGTTTTGGCTTACCGGCGAACACCGAGCGGATCTTTTCAAAGAACCCCACCCGAGACTTCTTTAAGCGCTGGCCCAGGGGGGCTAACGGCTCCGGCGCATCCGAGGCAGGCGCTATCTCTGGCTGTATCTCGGTACTTGGACTTAAAACTTCAAGAGTAGTCTGATGAATTGGTTCGTCCTGAGGCACTATCTCTTTAGCCTCATCCAAACCCGTAGCACCAGAGCTCTTCGTAGGAGCATGGATCCTTTCTGCCCGCGCTACCAAGCTACTATCTAGATCAGGCATCGCAATACTGCGATCGATCTGCTCTGATAGCAGCTCGCTGATTCTTTCAAAATCTGCTCGCATCAGGTCAAGCTCAACACGAGTGCGCTCAAGATGCCGCAATGCTTCCGCCCGAAACTCATTGAGATGTCGCTCGGAGCGCTCAAATTTCTGAAGCATCCCCTCTACTCTAGAGGCGAATACATCCTCACCCTTACGACGTGAAGAAATAAGCACCACTAGGAGTCCGATGCCAATTAATCCAGTGGCTACGACCAGGGTGATAATAACTGCATTGAGCGCACCACTCTCAGGTCCGAAATTAATAGTTAGGCTATCAAGAATTGACGCGCCTCGCTCAAGTAGTGATTTTTCCTGCATAGAATATCTCCCTGCCAGTCTATTGCCCAAGGACTAGCATCCTATTGGCCGCTAAGACGGCCTCGCGTCGCAAAGTGTACAGTAAATTAAACTTTCCTACACCCCCAGGGGGCTGCGTCAAAGGGGCTCTCGTCCCAAGAACAGGTGGAATCCGCTAAGCCCCCGTCCCAAGCCGCTAGAGCTGGCTATCTATTGGCCCTAGTTGAACTTAGAGAGAGTACAGCAAGCGCCGTTTCGAGGGGGTCATGCTGTTAAAGACTCTAAGCACTTTGCTTAAAGGCCTCTTGCAGCGAGACCGTGATAATACGCGTCGCTCCAGGCTCTTGCATCGTCACCCCTACCAGGTTCGACGCTGCCGACATCGACTGCTTATTGTGGGTTATCATAATAAACTGCGTGCGGCGGCTCATCTCCTTAATCATAGAGAGGAGTCTCACCAGGTTTGCATCATCAAGCGGAGCGTCCACCTCATCGAGCACACATAGCGGGCTTGGGCGCACCAAGAACATCGAGAAGATGAGCCCGGTCGCACACAACGCCTTCTCACCTCCAGACATAAGCTCGATACTCTTTAACTTCTTGCCCGGCGGACGTGCCACTATCTCGACTCCGCTCTCTAAGGGACGCTGCGGATCGGTGAGCTCTAGAGTACCCTTGCCACCGCCAAAAAGCTGCGGAATCAATCGGGCAAAGTTATCACGCACCGCTGTAAAGGTAGCGAGGAATCGCTCCTGCGAGGTATGGGTAAGCTGCGCCACGGTTTGCTTGAGG
>JBILUF010000326.1:0-3417 GCA_044371155.1 Bdellovibrionota bacterium | reverse complement strand
CAGATCGGCTTTTTGATAGCCCTACCGTTTCTAGTGCTGGATATGGTGGTGTCTTCGGTGCTGACCTCCATGAGCATGATTACATTGCCGCCGGTTGTGATCTCGTTACCGCTTAAACTGATGTTGTTCGTTATCGTGGATGGATGGCATCTCATCATTGGTTCGCTTGTAAAGACCTACACCGTACCGATATAGGCATGGAGTTTAGTTTGTATGCAGATTGATGATTTTATTCGCTTGGGCCAGGTAAGTATTGAGACTGCCATTTGGGTCTCAGCACCCGTGCTTCTCTTGGGGCTTGCAGCGGGCCTCTGCGTGAGTATTTTCCAGGCGGCGACTCAGATTAATGATGCCTCTTTGGCTTTTATCCCCAAGATCGGTGCCGCCGTCATGGGGTTATTGTTGTTCGGTCATTTCATGATCAATCGAATCGCGTTCTTTACCGAATGGGTATACAGCCAAATTCCTAATCTCTAATCCGCGAGCCAAGTCATGGGATTAGACAGCTCCGCAGTGCTAGGGTTCCCAGTAGAGATGCTTCAACGTCTCGATCTTATCTGGACCTTCATCCTGCTTCTTATTCGATTTGGGGTGATGTTTCTGGTGCTTCCAGGGATCGGCTCGGTTTCAAAGATGGGGACGATTAAGACTCCGGCGGTGTTCATCATGGCCCTTACTGCTACTACGTCCAGTGCACCAGCAGTCCTTCCGGCTGATTGGAGCTTACTGATCGCACAGGCTAGCTCTGAGGCGTTACTTGGGTTTGGATTGGGACTTATCCCGTATCTCGTAATCTCAGGGGTGCAGACAGGGGCGCAGGTCGCGAGCACTACGATGGGACTTGGCATGAGCACCCTGATAGATCCCACCACCGGGCAGCAGACCTCCGATATGTCAATCATCCTTGGCGATCTGATGATTATCATCTTTCTCTTTCTTGGTGGGCATCATGCAGTGATTTATGCTGCGGCGGGGTTAGGGGGACAGATTATCCCAGGCACCTATTTAGTCACGGCTAACTCGATCGACCTATTGGCAAGAGAGACAGGGGCAATTTTTAAAGTGGGACTCCTGATATCTGCTCCTGTATTGGTGGCGCTCCTATTAACCAATTTCGTGATGGGACTCATCTCGAAGGCGGTGCCGACGGTGAATATCTTCATTATCAGTTTTCCGCTCACAATCGGAATTGGGTTGATAATTTTCTTATTGGCGTTACCGGATATCGCCATCTTCATGGAGCGACAATTCGCCGGAGTTGAGGAACATCTCCTGATGTTGATACGCGATGCGACGCTGAAGAGCTCGTAAATGCTGCTCGTCTCCTAATTGCAGATCTACCGTTGCCCGCTATGGCCTTTTAGTATGCTGGGATACCGTTCTTTGCGGTGGTCATCCAAGTTGGCGATGGATATAGGGCGGAGCAGTTATAATAAGACTGCTTTGGAATGTTTGGATAAATCCAGCGGAGCCCCCGTTTACACGCCACTGCTCCTGCTCAATGGTGTTTGTAATAAGCTCCTGCAGCGTCATCTGCCCGTCTGAAGGCAGGGCACGAGGGGTATCGTCCTTAGGGTCACCGATTATCGACCCACCACCTCCACCGCGTCCTTGCTGCAAAGCACCGTTTAGATCAAACTCGGGTGCATTGGCAAATTGCGGGTGATTAAATGCAAGGTCATCGATTCTGTATATCTTCCTCTCCTGAAATCGATTGAGGCTCTCTTTGGTGCTAAACTGTAAGCGCCCATCCTCAAGCACCTGCCAGGTGATGGAGTCATCCGAGCCCGAGAGTTGAGTAGCTAGTCGATCGAGGGCAGCAGCTAACGGAAGATTAGTAGCCGCGAAGGATAGTTCAGTATCCCGTGAGAGCCCATTTGGAAAGCGCGGGCTTGCCCACAGCACTTCGATTGGGACTCTACTAAGGTGGCTCAAGTGGGCCACCACCTGCTCCAGAGTGCTCGATTCCATAGCAATAGATACTGGATTTTTCATCAGATCGTAGGTGGCAGCTCTTGGTGACTGCGCTCGTGTGGAAATCGGAGTGGTAGGCACGGCATCGGCGTGAGCCTCGGCGGGAGTTGGGTGCGAGAGCCCCAGCGCCGCTACACCAGCGGCAATTGAGCGCGCGAGATTTGAGAAGGTGATCTCAGATGCTCTCGAGTCAGATTCTGCAGTCGTGTGAGCCGGTACTGTCGTCCTCATATCGGTCCTCAGTAGTGAATTAGGCCAGTGAAGGGTCTGTAGCGAGAGACAATACCGCCTGTTTCTCGCGCCTTTGTCTCCCTCAGATATCTCATAGAACTCCCGAAGACAGCAGAGGTTTTGACCAGCCTTAAGAGCGGGATTGCCAGAGCTCTACGATATCGTTCCTGGGTGTCGATTTTTTGACAAAACGGCGGTGTGCTGACGGCTACCAGCAGCCTTTTTGTCCTAAGTGTTTGAGGAGACGAGCATTATTTCGCTCCAGCGCAGCCCCTAGACGGCATACGGATTGCTTTGAGCAGCCTAAGGCTTAGTCCATTTTGTAGGCGATAGGAAGAATGTCAGAGAGTTCCGCACCAGAAGAACGCACAGAGATGCCCACCGAGCGTCGCTTGGAGCGTTTGCGTAAGGAGGGCACTCTGTATCACTCCACCGATATCGAGCAGACCATCTCTCTGATGTCAGGATTCCTAATCGTCTCATTCATGGCCCCTTTGTTGATAGGGGATGTCAAATACATCTTTCATAAAGCCTTCGAGATGATCGGAAACGTTGAGCCGCTATCGCCGCACAACCTTCAGGATGGCTTCGTTGCTCTCCTAAAGCTCGTCGGGCCGCATCTGTTTATCGTTGTCGCAGTTGTGGCAGCAACTTCCTCGTTGGCGGTGATGCTGCAAACGGGATGGAATGTGCGAGAGAAAAAAATCAAGCTGCAGTTCTCCATGCTAAATCCCATTAATGGCGTACAGCGTATATTCTCAATGAGCAGTATTCTGAATGTAGGGAAGGCCCTGCTGAAGCTCGCTATCATTCTGCCGATTGGCTATTTTGCGCTGAAGAAGTTCGCCCCCTCGATGATTCAGCTGATCCATATGCAGCTCGATGAGATATTTGTTTTCACCGCCGTCGCCATGAAATCCCTCTTCTGGAAGGTGGTGTATGTACTGATTGCGATAGCAATCTTCGACTATGTCTATGGAAAGTTCCGTTGGCTCAAGCAGAACAAGATGACCAAGGATGAGGTCAAAGATGAGCGGAAGGCGGTCGAAGGTGATGAGGAAACAAAACGGACCATTGTATTGAAGGGGCGCGCGCGTATTCAACAGCGGTTGCGAGAGACTGTGCCCACCGCGGATGTTATTATCACTAATCCCACCCACTACTCCGTTGCTCTTAAATATGATCGCACAACCATGGCTGCCCCAGTAGTCG